>NZ_JALJRM010000060.1:0-4626 GCF_024519685.1 Paenibacillus sp. Pae15
TGTTTATCGCAAAATAAAAGTGCCGAGAATTGCAGCGTAAAAATGCCGAGAAAATTGCCGACTTGATCGGCAACAAAAAAAGGCACTTGTCAGCACTCCAAAATCCTCCTATCGTTAAGTTTGCTTAAGACTGACGAAGGAGAGACTCGAAAGGATGCTGAAAATGCCTCAACAACAATATATCAGATTTTTGCGAGAAGCAGAAGGTTGCTCCATTCAAGAGATCGCCGATCGGGTTGGTGTCCACTGGCGAACCGCTAAAAAATATGCGGATCAGGACAACTGGAACCTCCGGATGACCAATAGAAAAAGCCGTTCCCCTGTCATGGGACCCTATATGGAAATCGTTGATGCCTGGTTGGAAGAAGATCGATTGCTTCCCCGGAAACAGCGGCATACCGCTGCTCGTATCTTCCAACGGTTGCGCGACGAGTACCAGTTTCCCGGTAGCGAACGCACCGTTTCCACCTATGTTGTGTACGGTAAGATAAAAATACCCAAAATGATCAAACGGATTTCCCAAAAAAAATCGTGCGAAATTCCCCACTTTAATCGTGCGGAAATGGACCGAATCTAGCAACTCCGTTACCCTGTTCGTAGACGATGAGGGGGCGGAGACGGGGAGATGCTGAAGATGAGTCAGATTGAAACGATCAAGAACATGCAAAGCAAGGGGCTTGAGCCGAGCGCGATCGCCGAGCGGCTGCAGATGGACCGAAAGACGGTGAGGAAGGTCATGAAGTCGGAGACGTTTGAGAATCGAAAACCGAAGGCGGCAGTGGCGCAGCCTTCCAAGCTGGATCCGTACAAGCCACTCATCCAAAGCTGGCTCGAAGAAGATCGTAAGAATCGCTACAAGCAGCGGCACACGGCGCAACGCATTCATAACCGGCTTGTGGCGGAATGCCCCGGGTATGACGCCTCGTATCCGCTGGTCCAGCGATACGTGCGAAGTCTGCGGGAAGCGCGACATCAGGAAGGGACGCTGGAACTGGAATGGCCGCCGGGTGAAGCGCAAGTCGATTTCGGTGAAGCGGATATCTTTGATGCGGACGGCGAGAAGAAAGCCTGTAAGTTCCTCTGCGTCACCTTCCCCTACAGCAACGCGGGCTACACGCAGCTGTTCGGCGGCGAGACGGCCGAGTGCGTGGTGCACGGCCTGCGCGATATTTTTCACCGGATCGGCGGTGTGCCGGGAAGACTGATCTTTGACAATGCCAGCGGCGTAGGCCGGCGAGTGAACGAAAATGTCCAGATGGCGGATCTGTTCCTTCGCTTCAAGGCCCACTATGGTTTCGAGGTCACGTTCTGCAATCCGTACGCTGGCCACGAGAAAGGCAATGTCGAGAACAAGGTCGGCTACTTTCGGCGCAACTTTTTCGTGCCGCTGCCCACCGTGACGGACATGCAGGCCTTTAACGAGGAATTGCTCGGCCGCTGCGAAGCCGATTGGCAGCGTGAACATTACAAGAAAGGCGTCCCGATTCACCTGCTCTTTGAAGATGATAAGAATGCGCTGCTCTATCTTCCGCGCCATCCGTTCGCCGCCTGTCGCTATGCCCGCGTGAAGACGGACGGCTACGGTAAATTCTCGATTGACGGCAAGCACTTCTATTCCTCGTCACCAGAGTGGGCCGGGCGCGAAGTCACCGTGCGAATCGGGGCCCACACCGTGGAACCGCTCCTGCCAAGCGGTGAGCCGATTACGATCCATCTCCGTCTGTTCGGCAAACAGCGGACAGACAGTGTGGACGTGCGGACCACGCTCAGCCGCCTATTGCAGAATCCCGGCGCCTGGCGCAACAGCCAGCTGCGCAAAGCGATTCCGGATCTGCTGCGCGAAGAACTGGACAAGCTGGAACGCACAGAACTGAAAGAGACGCTGGCGACAATGGAGCAGCTCTCCGGGCGCTATGGATTCGACACCGCCCTGCAGGCCATGGAGGAAGCGACCAAGCTCGGACGGCTCACCAGTGCGAACAGCATCGTGCTTGCCGCCAGGCTGGCCTCGTTTGAGCCGGAAGAAAGTCCAAGTGTCGATCTGAGCGTCTACGACCGGATGCTGGAGCCTGTCGGCGGGGTGAAGCCATGAGCGCGATTCGGGAACGGGAGGCGCTGCGCGCGGAGATCTCGGCCTTCTGCAAGAAGCTTGTGCTCAGCCAGCGTGCTGTCCAGCTGTGCGAAACGGAGGCGACGCCCAAACAGGAAGAGTTCTTGCACCGCGTACTATCTGAGGAGATGGAAAGCCGGGAGCGTAGCCGCCGCACTAGGCTACTCAGCCGCGCCGGATTTCCGGTCTACAAGACACTGGAGGGTTACGAGCGCCATGGCGTCAAGCTGCCGAGCTCACTGCAATGGAGCGATCTGACAGAAGGCACGTTTATTGAAGGACGGCGAAATCTGGTGTTGTACGGCCCCGTCGGCACCGGCAAGACGCACCTGGCCATTGCGGCTGGGCTGCGTGCCTGTGAGCTCGGGATGACAGTGAAGTTTTACACGGTCGCAGAGCTGGTGATGCGTTTGGCTGAAGCGAAGCGCGGCGGCACGCTCGAACGCCTAATGAGCGAGATCCAGCGCTGCCAGCTTCTCATTCTTGATGAGTGGGGATATATCCCTGTTGACAAGGACGGCGCGCAGCTGCTCTTCCGTGTCATTGCCGACAGCTACGAGAGCCGCAGTCTGGTTATTACGACCAATCTGGAGTTCTCCAAATGGGGGACCGTCTTCACCGATGACCAGATGGCCGCGGCAATGATTGACCGTTTGGCGCACCACGGGCACCTGCTCGTATTCGAAGGCGAGAGCTACCGGATGAAGCATGCGCTCATGAAAGAACGGTAAAAATTCCCCACGACGATGATGGGGAAAAATGCACGATTTTTTTGGGGATTTTTGCTTGACGAAATACACTATGTGAAACGGCGCAGGACCGAGATGGAACTGGAACGGGCCAAAACGTACGAACGGCTCGAGCATCCGCCGGGTGAAGCACAAGCAGACTTCACGACCATTGAAGTGTGCCAAAACCAGAAGCTGGTTTCCTATAAATTGTTCGTCCTCTCGTTCTCGTATAGCAATGCGGCCTTTGTGTACCCGGTGCCGTCCGAAAACCAGGAATGCTTCCTCGAAGCAATGAAACAGGTCTTCGACCAGATCGGCGGGGTTCCGCAGCGCATCTGGTTCGACAATCTTTCTGCTGCCGTCGTGCACATCGAAAAACAAGGTGAACGGCAGCTGACAGACATGTTCCGCAGATTCTGCGCCCATTACCGATTTGAAGCGGTGTTTTGCAACCCGTACAGCGGCCATGAAAAAGGACATGTGGAAACCAAGTGCGGATACTCGAAGCGAAACTGGGCGGTGCCGATTCCGCTGTTCACAAGCCAAGAGCAGCTTACCGCTCACTTCACGGATCAGGCCGAGCAGGATCGCAAACGCCACCATTATGTCAAAGAGAGACAGATCGAGGAATTATGGCAGGAAGAAGAAAGACGGCATCTGCTGCAGTTGCCGGAGGAACCGTTCGAAGCATTCCGGCTGCAAACCGCGGTGGTGAACAAATACGGCGAAATCCAGGTGGATGATGCGGTCATTCCATTGCTGGGACAAGCTTCTCCCGGTACAGAAGTGATGGCGCAGCTGTTTTGGGATCGTATTGTGGTGCTCGACCACCGGCATGAACCGATGCGGACGGTGCCAAGGCCGTACACCGGAAAGACAGCGGACATTCCTTGGTCGCAGGTGTTTGCGGGCTGGCTGCGAAAACCGCGCAGCGTGACCCACTCCCAGTTTTTACGGATGCTGCCTGAAGTGCTGAAAACTTATGTGACGGTTCCCGATGTGGATATACGCAAAGAACGGCTACAGGGGTTGCACTACTTAAGCAGTGTGTACACGCTGGAGCAGATTACTAATGCTCTTAACATGACTGGGCTTGCAGAAGACATTTCTGGCATCACGGCCTTTCTTGGCATGAAACACGGCAGCCGGAATGTGCCGGCGTCTTGGTCCGAGACGTTGTCCCCGCCGGGAACACGAACAGAGCCCAGATTAGATCGGTATGACCGGTTGATGGGGGTGATGTGAGATGGCGGTGGAACTGACGAATCTGTGCCGACAGCTGCGTTTGGCGCACATTGCCGAATACGTCTCTGCCCAGCAAAGCGAGCAGTTGCTGCAGTTGGTACAGGAACTGCTGGTTGCCGAACTGGACGGCAGACGGCGGGCCAAATTGGGCAAACTGGTCCAGCAGGCGGGATTTCCGCATCTGAAAACCTTCGAGGGATACGTAACGGATCACATTGTCTTCCCGCAGGAAGGAAGTCTGGATACCTTGCGGCAGTTGGAATGGCTGGAACGCAAGGAAAACCTGCTGCTGATGGGAGCTGTGGGTACGGGGAAGACGCATATGGCAATTGCTTTGGGCGTGGAAGCGTGCCGACGGGGCAAAGCGGTGCAGTTTTACCGTTCCAGTGATCTGGTGGCTGTTCTACAAGAGAAATTTGCTTCCGGAACACTCAGTAAGTTTCGGGAGAAGCTGAGGAAGATGGATTTGCTGATTCTCGATGAGGTGGGATACGTCCCGTTCAGCCAAACGGGCTCAGAACTACTGTTTAACGTGATTGC
>NZ_JALJRM010000061.1:0-4000 GCF_024519685.1 Paenibacillus sp. Pae15
GGAGGACATAACTTATTTTCTAAAAAATCATGTCTTGACTTTGGGGAGCATTACATTGGATTGGGCGTAGAGGCATTAAATAACGGCTGCAAAGTGAGCTTCGTGCCGATGGATAACTTAATTCAACTACTGAAGACACAAGAGATTTCCCGATCTTCTCACTACAAACTCCGACGTATTCATAACTCTGATTTTGGTCATTCTGGATGATCTGATGTTTATGGCCATGGATCGCAATGAAGCAAATCTATTCTTTCAATTTGTGAATAAGTTGTACGGCCAAACCTCAATCATCCTTACCTCCAATAAGGGACCAGAGGATTGGGGTGAGCTATTGGGAGATCAAGCGATTACGACTGCGATCTTGGACCGCATTTTGCATAAGAGCGAGGTCATCCAATTAAGTGGTGATTGCTATCGTCTGAAGTACCGGCAGACTATTTTCGCCAGCTAAAACTGTTCAAAATTATTTAGCAATAATTGTTTTAAGAGGTCTTGACGGTTACAGCTGCAACTCACGGTATACTATCCAGAACGCGTTCAAGTACGTTAAAAGCGGCTTTACTTGGAGGGGCAGGCATGATAGGCTGGATGCCGGTGCGAATTAGTCTTCAGCTGTTCGCCCTTTCGCAAGGACATCATGCCTGCCGGAGGTTCCAAGTCAAGCCGCGGCTCACTGTTACTAGACTCGGGAAAGAGAGATTACACAAAATTATTGACAGACTCCCGTAAGGGTCTGACAATTCGTAATCCGCGGACTCGGAAACATTGAATCACCGATGTATACAAATAGGTCTGCCGCCAAAAAGCTTCGCTTTTCTACGTGTCATGCCCGACTCGTACATTAAAACAAAAAGCCCCTAAAGGGCTTTTTTAATTTGTTCTTTTCTTTCGGTTACAGTGTTTATGCACTGCTTGCAAGTTTAAAAATACATCTCGCCCTCCAACGGCGAGTGCCTTTTTGTGATCTATCTCTATGTCGTCTCCAACAAACAAATAGGAGTTGCACACTGGACAAATGTTATTTTGTTTTTTTAGCAAGTTTTTCTTTTCTTCCGCATTGAGGATTGTGGCTCTTTCATCAACCGAGTATATTGACCATATTTGGTTAATCTTATCCATAAACAAGTCAATATTAGTCTGGTTATTATATAACCTCATCAATTCAAATAAAGCAGCTAATTCTTGTTTAATTGTAATTCTGTGCTGTTTAATCATTTCCAAATTTATTCTGTGAAGGACAAACCATAAAACATAAAAATTCTGTAGAGTTCTGCGTGAATATTTACCTTTTTGACTTAATAGTTTATCTAATTCTCCTTTAAGATAAGTACTGGGATCGTCAACATCTTTATCAATAAGTACCATCCTAAGCTTTCTGATAAAGGACTCTAAGCTTTTTATGGCTTTCAAAAAAAGTTCATTAGTCTTATCGTCCACTGAACTAGCATTTAAAACTTTGGTGATCTCGCTTTTTTCTTTTATACGAGCATTAACCTTATCACCACTTTTATAAATATCCAAGGACTCATTTAAGGAAGTATTACTAGCATTTTTATATTCAAGGTAGGCTAATGTAGCGTAAAGTTCTTCATTCTCCATTCTTTTGTTATTTATTCTTGAATGAAACCAAGAAGAATGTTTTTCAGTATTTAGTTTAATTGCACTGATTATCTCTTTATCAACATAGGAGTTCCACATTTCAAAAGTGTTTTCCCTAATGGGATAAGGCTTGTTATTTAGTCGGATAAATAGATCGATGGGGTCAAAGTTTGGATTCAGTTTTTCATCAATATTTACAACGGATAAATTAAAATCATATATTTTTTCTTTTAAACCATCTGATAAATCAACGAATTTTTTACCATCTAAGGTATTTAAAATATTAAGTTTCTTCAAAGAAAAGTTATTCTTCTCTGAATAAACTGTTTTTTCATTTTCGTCAATAAAACCTTCACCAATAAAACCTAAGATTGAAAGAAGTCTTTGTTGACCATCTACCACTTCTGAAATACCATCGTTCCTTTTAAATACAAATATTGGAGGAAGTTTGATTCCTAATAAAATACTTTCAATTATGGCAGATGCTTTAATGTGATTAATAGCTTCATTTCTTTGATAGGGAGGTCTAACTAGAAATCTACCTCTATTCATTTGTCGGCATATATCATCAATTGTGGTTGTAGAAGCGTCTGGTTTATTTAATCTCAAAAATTCTAAATCAGAAAGAGTTTTGAATGTTTCCTCCTTAGTTATTGAATCAAGTTTGAATCTGCCTTTATTATTAATATACAAATCAAAATCTATGTTAGTTAAGTTGGTAAAAAAGGTAGCAGTTGTGGAATAACGATCATAGAAATCTTTATAGAAGTGGCTATTTTCGGTCTTGAAGTGGTCTATATTCTGAGACAAATAAGTAGCTAACGATTCCTGAACTTCTGTGTTTTTGATAAATGGGATAGTTTTTTTCTCATTTTCAACAATTGATAATGCCCAAAAAACACATTCAAAGATTAGTCTGTTATAAGGTCTTTTTGTCTTTTCAAGCATTAATTTTAGATCATAGATATAATTTATTTTATCAAAAAAGAGTTTATAAAATTTATCTAAATCTTCTATGTTGCTGGAAAGATTCTCGAATAATTTACCAACTATTTCCTTCCTGCCCTTAGTAGTAGAATAATAACTTATAGGTATGCTATGTAAGACAAGAAAGAGTCGAATTTTATCCATGACCTTTTCTAAAGTAATAGATTTGTTGATTAATTCCATATCTCTTTCATTAAAAAATAGATCAATAATCATTTTATATTCAAATTTATTGTCTTTAAACTTGTTTTTAAAGAAGCTATTTGTATCGTTTTCGATATATTTCGCTTTATCTATTTCAACACTTTTTAGCGGAGTAATTCCAGAGTTGTACCTCCTAAAAATCTCTTTCTTTATCAAATCCTCTTTTCTCTCATCTAAACGTGGTTCATTTACTAAACCAAACTCGATAATCCTTAATTTAGTATCCCAAAATAATTCCTTTATATCAGTTTCCATATCATCAAAATTTTTCTTTTTCAAGCTTTTGAGTGACATCAAACCATTGTTAGTTAACGTAAGTTGATTCTCTATAAACTTTTTAATAGTTTCAAACCTTTGCCTTCCGTCGATAACTTCAATTAGCTTTCCAGTATTAAAAAAAACAAGAGGAGGGATTTCTGTCCCGATTAATATGCTTTCTATAAAGTAGCTTGCTTTATCCGTATCCCACACATAGTTCCTCTGGTAGTATGGGTCATACTTTGTATTGTTCTTTCTTCTAGGATTTGCAAATAATGTCTCTATTGACATCACCTTAGATTCTATAGTTAAGTGTGATTTAAATATTTCTTGTATTTCTTCATCTTGAAGAAATATATCACTCATTTTATCTATTCCTCCTAGTTAGCATTTTATAAAGAGAATATTCAATATTTTTTTGTAAATTCCTGCCTATACTAGATGCCTTTTTCAATCGGCAAATTCATAGCCAATAGCAGGATATATATACGTTGAAAGTGACAAACATCTGCACATATAGCGTTTCCTTTGCCTGTTGCACTAGATGCATGAATAGATCGACAGTATTACCTTTATTTTCGGGTATGTCATAAAAATATCGAATTAGGCGATTCAATAGCATTATAGGGCGGCATCGTCGTAACAAGATATGCCACTTATTTGTAATATAGTTTGAAATCTCTGGTTTTACCCGCTACAATTGATATACAAAAATAACGTGACAATTGAATAGTAATTTACTCTATTGAAGTACGTACTCCTACACCGTAGGCATCCGCGCCTTTACCTCCATCGACGGCATGACCGCGGCCTGGGCGCGTATTCCTTATAAAACTTTAATTCCCTCTCAACGACGGGATATGTGACCACTAACTATAATGTTCCCATAGGCTGAGACACGGGAGCGTGAAAAATAAGTTATAATGAGATCATGGAAAAACGGAACCGA
>NZ_JALJRM010000062.1:0-2989 GCF_024519685.1 Paenibacillus sp. Pae15
AGTTCTCCGACACGCAACTGGCTGCCGCCTACTTGGAAGCCATCTGCCAAAGGCAACCACGGTACATCCGGGATCAACTACAGCTCATCCAGAAGACCCTGCAAGAAGCAAGTTTAACCGTCGTGAATCAGGCGCTTCGTTATTGTATGACCCACCGGTTGTATCGTGCGACAGACTTTGCGGATGCCGTGCGTTATTTTTCTAACACAATCGTTGATGACGCGCCAGCTACATCGGACGAAGTAAAGCCGCTGCAAGGAACGGATCCGGCCAAATGGAAAGCCAAACCGCAAATTCGTGATGTCCAGGTATACCAACGCATCTTGAGAGGAGGCTAACCATGAAAGAACCGGTCGCAGAACTGAAACAAACCTTGAACATCTTAAATCTGACGGAGGCAGCCCAGATCATAGATCAAAGTCTGATGGAAGCCGAACAGGCCCAGTGGACCTGCCGCGAATTCCTTGAGCGGCTGCTTCACTATGAAATCGTGCGCCGGGAAGAAAAACAACTGGCCCGGCGATATAAATGGGCATCCTTTCCCGAGTTAAAGACACTCGATGAATACCGCCTGGAGGAGCAGCCCTCGCTGAGCAAGCGGCAATTTCAACAGCTGAGAGAATTGTTGTGGTTGGAGCAGAATTACAATCTCATTCTGCTGGGCCCTCCCGGTGTCGGAAATTATCGAAAGAATTTGGTTATGGAAAGATCCTCGAAAGAATCCGTACTAGACCTGCGGTCGTTACCGAGAAACTTTCCATAACGATCAAGGACGGCAAAGGTTCTGCAACCACTGCAGCATGTCAATGTTTTCTTCCCAAGCGGGAGTGTCAGGACTCGTCACTTGGGGATATGCTGATTCCAAGGCCTTTCTTTTAAGCTCCGTATCGAATTTCAAATAGATCTCCGTTGTTGTCACACCACGTGCTCCAGCAAATCACGAATGTAAATCAGGTTAACACCAGATTCCATGAAGAGCCTTAGAATGCCTGAGCATGTGCGGGTGCAATTGTTAAGGAAAAACCTTGTCCTTGTTGCAGCGTTTTGCCTGTTTCATGTACTTGCCGAGGATGTAGGTAATGCAGGGTCTTGTAAACGCCTGGTATCTGCTGTTGTAAAACAGAGGGCTTTGTTGGCGCCCCATATCAAGCAGGTGGTTTTCGGTCATGTAACCTTCCAGAAGATTTCGGGTTTTGGCCGTAATTGGAATGTTCCTTTTCTTGTTGCCTTTGCCGGTCAAGGTAATCATTGCGGGATGAAACAGTCTCACATCACAAACCTTCAGATCAATCAATTCCTGCACCCTTGCCCCAGCGTCGTACAAGACGACCATCAAGGCCAAGTTACGACGTCCCTTCTTTGTCGATGTATCGGGCTGTTCAAATAAACAGGCTAACTGATCCAGCGTAAGATGGCTCTCGAACAAGATTTCCGGATTCTCCGCTTGAGCAAATCGGAAGAAGCTGTGAATCGCGGCTAACCGCTGGTTCCGGGTGCTAATACTCACTTGTCTGGAAGTTTCGAGCCATTGTAAAAAATCCTTAATGCTCGGTGCGGTTAAGGTTGCAAATGAAATTCTCTCCGGCCTTACCTGCTGTTTCTCTTGCATGAATAGGAGAAATTGTTTGAAGGTGTCACGGTAAGATGCGATCGTATGGGGGCTGACGTTCCGTTGCCCGGGAAGAAAATCGGTCAGAAATAGCGTCAGTGTCCGTGCAAAATCAGTAGGGCAGAGCATTGTTCAAATCCCTGCCGTCTAGCACCCATTTCTTCAAGCAATTTACGGCGAAGGTATGTCGCAAATCATGAATCCGAGGCCCTTTGCCTCTCCCTAAATGCGAAATATTCGCTTGCCGGAGCACATCTCTAAAGAGCTTGTAAACAGTCGACTCGGAATAATGACCGCCAAATGGTGAGGGAAAGAAAAACGGATTTCCCAAGTTCACAACTCGAACAGTTTTAACATACTCCCGGCACCGTTCGGAGAGATTGTCCGACATGGGAAGGATTCGTTCTTTATTGAATTTTGTGTAGCGAATGGACAAGGTGCCTTTGTTCAGATGCCGATTGGGGGTTCCGTCATGGAAGGGATACTGATCGCATACCTCAAATATGCTTTTCAGCTCATCACTTGAAAAAATGTACGGGATGTAAGCATAACGATCGACAGTGACCATTGCCTTGGGATACACATACGCCGCATAACCGATGCGATTCATATATACTGCCAACCCCCGCAACAACGAGATTCTGCCAGCTTGAGTGGATGCGGTCTCATTGGGCCTGCGAGCCGTCCATTCCATGACCAGCGGCTTCGTTAAATTGGTCTCCTGTAAGCCTCGACTGTAAACAAAGTAGTCGAAACCTTTGAGTAGATCGGCTCCCTTTTGGAATTTATGTCCTACCGCCCGTTTTTCTGCGATATAGCCTTTAATTGGAACGGCTAATGTACTCTGAAACGGATGATGCTCAGGCATTCCGGAACACCTCCTCCGGATCGAGTGCACACGACTTCAGTCCATTCAAATCTGTATGCAAATACACCGCAGTGGACTTGGAATCCACATGGCCCAAAATTTCAGAAATCACTGCAAGAGACGCTCCTTGCTCTAAAAGGGTACTCGCCAGCGAGTGTCGTAACGAGTGCAGCCCGTGCCGTTTCCCACGGGGAACGGTAATACCAGCAAGTCGAATATATTGGGTAATTATGTTGTGAAGATTGGCATTCTCTCCGAAGGCTTCAAAGGGGGCGTTCAGACGAACAAACACATAGGGCGATTCACATATAGGCCTAGCATGCCGAAGATAATCGATGAGTGCCCAACCCACATCGTGCAGTATAGGATAGGTCACTCCGACCTTCGTTTTTTCCTGAACAATGGTTATCGTTTTGGTTTCCCAGTTTAAATCAGAAAGTTTTAAAGCTTTGATGTCGCTAACCCGCATGCCCAGCTTCGCAACAAGAAGAAGGATGGCATAATCTCTCTTT
>NZ_JALJRM010000063.1:0-2596 GCF_024519685.1 Paenibacillus sp. Pae15
GGAGGACATAACTTAATCCTCAAAAAATCGTGTCTTGACAATGGGGAGCATTACAATTTCCCCATGACCCCAAGTACTTTATGAAAAATCAACTGCCGGTAAGGTGGAATCCCGAAGCGGATCGACGGCTTGCGGCTAATTTTATTCATTCTGTGGTTCCCACTGATACAGTGCCGTTGATAGAGGAGTGGTTAGGATATTTGCTCATACCTACAGTAAAGTATCAGAAGATGCTATTGATCAAGGGCAGCGGAAAAAACGGGAAGTCCAAGTTTCTGAATTATTGCAGAGAGCTGCTCGGAGATGCCAACGTATCCTACGTAGAGTTAAAAGAGTTTGAAGAAAATCGCTTCAAAGCAGCGCAGCTTAAGGATAAGATTGCCAATATCTATGCGGATATTAGCTTTAAGCGGTTGGCATCAACCCACATGATTAAGAATTTGGTAGCCGGTGACGAAATATCGGCTGAAGAGAAAGGGGAACGAGCTTTCCCGTTGCGCTCTTATGCGAAGCTTATGTTCTCTGCTAACGATTTACCTGCGAGTTCAGATACAACCGATGGCTTTTTTCGTCGTTTTTTCATCGTGCCGTTCGATAAAAAATTTACCAAGGATAATGAAGATGTTGAACTTGATACGAAGCTGGGTTCGACTCCCTATTTAGAGTCCTTGTTAGTATTGGCGGTTGATGGCCTACGGCGGCTTGAAGCAAATAAACGATTTAGTGAAAGTGAATCGGTCAGAAAAGAGATGGAAATCTTCGAATACGAGAACAAGCCCATTGTTCAGTTCCTCGAAGATGAGTGCATTTTGCATGATAATCGTGAAGATCGTACAAATAGCGTATCCAAGGAAAAACTGTTTACGGCTTACCGCAATTGGTGCGAACGAACAGGAAGAAGCATTATGAATACCACCAATTTCTTCAAACAGCTTTATAGAGAGACAGAAATCACTCGAGAGAAACATGAATTCCAGCCGCGCATTAACGGAAAGCAGATTCGTTATATTTCTGGAATCACACTTCAGGAGGAAGAAGAGGGCGAAAATCCATTTGATCTGTAAGTGAATCAATTGGAAAGCAGCGGCGAGGCCATTATTGGCTTCGCTGTTTCTTTTTCAGAAGCCGCAATGTTTGTTGTGTCTGCTGCTTTATTTTCAGGAGCGCTTCCACATATAGCCAATCTATTGTCGGGATGATACAATAGTACTAATAGATAGGTCTTAGAGATCACAAGGGGTAGCGCTTTAAACTTAAGGGATTTTGGGGTGAATAACAAAATGGCGACAACGGTCAATGGTGCATTTGGTGAATTCATGAAAAATACTGTTAATTTGGATTCAGAAGATACTAAAAAAGCAAGAGCAAGCAGAGACAATCTTGTTGAAAATATTGAGGATCTCGGTGAGGAAACTCATTTCTTCAATTTATATTCTGAAAAACATATTCACTTTGGTTCATTTGCTAGAAAGACTAAGATAAGACCCTTAGATGATATAGATACAATGATTTGTATTAAGGCAGAGGGAAGCACGTATCACGAATATAGCGATCACATAGAAATAATCGTTAGTGATGAAAACTCCCCACAGAAAAAATGTTGTAATGATAATAGTTCAGTATTGAATTCTACCAAAGTAATTAATAAATTTATCTCTAATCTTTCAAAACTGTCTGACTATAAAAAGGCTGAATTTCATAAAAATGGTGCTGCTGCAACATTACAATTAAAGTCCTACTCATGGAATTTTGATGTTGTACCTTGTTTCTTCACTACTCCTGATTCAAGCGGCAATACATTTTATATTATCCCCGATGGAAAAAGCAACTGGCAAAAAACTGACCCAAGGAAGGACAGAGACGGCATTTCCAAAACTAACCAAGAACACAAAGGAAGAATGCTTGAAACGATAAGATTATTAAAATACTGGAATAATCGTGCTACAATGCCTTCGGCTCCTTCTTATTTGCTTGAGTGCCTAATACTTGAATACTTTAATAATTTGCAAACTGAAGTTAGTGAATATATAGATTTGAGATTTAAAGATGCACTGAGTCACATTAAAACAGCGATCTATAATTCTGTGAATGATCCGAAGGGGATTCAGGGCAACTTAAATACCCTCTCTGTTGATGAACAGATAAAAATCGCCGTGCGAGCTTCTTTAGATTATGATAAAGCAGTAGAAGCGGTTAGACTTGAGCTTGAAGACAAGAATCAAAAGGCTTCGATTGCAAAATGGGGAGAAATATTTGGGGGGTTGTTCCCAACTTATTCGGGTTAGGGGCGTCGATATGGATAACGGAATAGGCGAAAGACAGAATCAGTCAATAAATATTATGCGATTAGCGGCAATGAGGCAACTTTACAGTGATGCAAAATTTCTGTTCAATTTTAAATTTTTTATTTGTGTAATTCTCGTTATCGTGGGCAATGTGTTAAGTTTTGTTAAAACACAGAATTTAGGTATACATTCTGTCATTGTGATCATTAAATTGGTTTCTGTGGTAGTACCTTTTATAACATTCGATAAGTGGATAGATGATGTACAATAGTTTGTGTAACCAGAATTTGTGACCTGCAGGCGCAAAAAAA
>NZ_JALJRM010000064.1:0-2335 GCF_024519685.1 Paenibacillus sp. Pae15
AAGTGCCTCTAAACCCTTGTGACATAAGGATTTTTTGATTATTCAGCAAGCCCTAAGTTAAACCGGTCATATCCAGTTATGTATTCCATCGTATTTTTAAAAGGGATGATATTCGAATTAAACTTTAAAGCTTCCAAATCAAAATATCCTTCTGAATTCGGTGGAATAAAAACATAATAGGGGTTCGCAAAACCGTTTGCATAATCTGTAATACGTATAATCATTCTCTGAAATAGCAGCTTAAACAGAATGATCAAGGAGTACAGACCAAATAAAATCCATGTTCCCATCTTGAATACCTTATAAAAGGGAAATAACGACTCTTGTAAACCATTTATCAATTGTTTTTGTTCCCCGAAATTTTCCAGTGCTTTTTGCGTCGCTTCTTCATTTGTAAAACCTTGTTCTATATATTCATTTTTCAATAAGTATAGATGATCCCTCATTTCATCAATGATTTCCCTTTTTTGTTCCTCGCCGCAATTTAATTCGCTTACAATTTTATCAATATAGGTTTCGATTTTTTTATCCACGCGATTCCCTCCGAACATACTTTTATTAAATGATTGATTTGATTCCATTCTTTTAATTTCTTTTCCAATTCTTTCTTTCCATCTTGTGTAATTCTGTAATATTTTCTTCTCCCGCCGCTCTCGGAATTTCCCCAATACGATTGCAGCCATTCTTTATTCTCTAATCTTTTTAAGGCGGGATACAGCGTTCCCTCACTCATGTTGTACAGTTCATTACTATTTTCCTTCAATATCTTTACGATTTCATAACCGTACATGTCCCGTTTATCTAGGAGTGACAAAAGCAAAATATCAATACTGCCTTTCATGATCTCTTTGTCCATACCTGCACCTCACCTTCAAAATCAACCGATTACATCGTATCACAATAATACATCGCATTACAAGGTTGAGTAAAGAAATTCGATCTAAGCACCCGAATGAACTGAATCCGTTTGATCGTCTTTTTGGATGGTTTGCAATTTGCGGAACCGGTATCCCTCGCGGCCGTGCTCGTGAAGCCCGTCCTCCTGACTTACCAATTATAAGGGAATTTTTATAAAATGACTGAGCGTTGCCCTGCAGGACATGCACGCTTCAGTAGCCAGTCCGATTTCTTAATTGATCGCCGTTGTGGTCTTTCCCACTCCACCTTTCTGGTTGGCCAGAGCAATCACCTTCGGCACTTGACTTTCCTACCTTCATGCAAAAAGCCGGTTACCTTTATATTTGAGGCAACCGGCTCTTTGAAAAATATGCTCTTTGTATTCAAATCCATGTTTTATGTAGGGCTTGTTCCAATTAACAAACCAAGCGTCTGACACGAAATCATTCCAGTAAAGGACAAATCCTTTTGCTTTTACTTTCCACTCACAGAACCCATTATCGGAACCAAATATTTCATACATTTGATATTCGCAGTGCTTTTTTCGGTCAAATTTCAGAATTTCTAACTCCTTGAAATTAGTACATTCAATTTGTTGTTAAATGTTGTCGTCCAAGAATTTAGTTGCTCTACTTGATATTGGTTATGTGAAAACCAATCGACACTTATCAGTGTTCTTAGCAACATTAAAAGGGTTAAGCGGATGCTCCAAAAGAATGTTGATTGATTCAATATCAACTATTATTTGAATAAATCTCCCATCAGATTGGAAACTGCTTGATCGCTGTACATGCCGCCAGGCGTCCTTTGCTTGAACGGAAAATAAGTCGATTGCAGCGCCGTCGCGAGGTGCGTGCTATCTGCGTTCACCGTTATTTCAAACGAAATTTGTTCATGAATGTCCGAACCACGAAAGCTGCGCGATCCGCTTCCGCATTCGTCGGAACCGTACACCAGAAGAAAACGAACTTATAGAGCTTGAAACCCGTGCAAAAAAGTTAGACCCTTATGAGCAGCAAATCTTGCAGTGGCTGCGGGAATACCCGGATCTGTCCGCAACACAAATCCTGGCTGGCTGAAAGAGCGCCATGCCGATTTTAAAAATCGGAGCGAGCACCGTCAGAAGTTACGTCCACCAATGGGCGAGCAAATGCAAGTGGATTTCGGAGAAGTGAAAATAAAAAATTTGCAAGGCATCCCGGTGAAGTTATGGTTCATCACGTTCGTTCTCTCCCACTCCAGGTATAAATTCATCCATTGGCAAGACCGTCCCTTTGTCACCAAGGACGTGATCGACGCGCACGAACTTGCCTTTGTCTATTATGGCGGAATGACTCGGAAGATTGTGTACGACCAAGTCATTTGCTGCTTGCGAGTAAAAACTACGGCGACTTGATCCTGACCCATGAATTTGCATCCTATGTACGCCAGCGCGGCT
>NZ_JALJRM010000065.1:0-2239 GCF_024519685.1 Paenibacillus sp. Pae15
TTTTTTGGATAAGCCCTCGACCGATTAGTATTCGTCAGCTCCACACGTTGCCGTGCTTCCACCCCGAACCTATCTACCTCGTCGTCTACAAGGGGTCTTACTTACTGGGAAATCTCATCTTGAGGGGGGCTTCACGCTTAGATGCTTTCAGCGCTTATCCCTTCCGTACTTGGCTATCCAGCCGTGCCTCTGGCGAGACAACTGGTACACCAGCGGTACGTCCATCCCGGTCCTCTCGTACTAAGGACAGCTCCTCTCAAATTTCCTGCGCCCGCGACAGATAGGGACCGAACTGTCTCACGACGTTCTGAACCCAGCTCGCGTACCGCTTTAATGGGCGAACAGCCCAACCCTTGGGACCTACTTCAGCCCCAGGATGCGATGAGCCGACATCGAGGTGCCAAACCTCCCCGTCGATGTGGACTCTTGGGGGAGATAAGCCTGTTATCCCCAGGGTAGCTTTTATCCGTTGAGCGATGGCCCTTCCATTCGGTACCACCGGATCACTAAGCCCGACTTTCGTCCCTGCTCGACCTGTTTGTCTCGCAGTCAAGCTCCCTTTTGCCTTTGCACTCTGCGAATGATTTCCAACCATTCTGAGGGAACCTTGGGGCGCCTCCGTTACGCTTTAGGAGGCGACCGCCCCAGTCAAACTGCCCACCTGACACTGTCCCCATACCCGCTTAGGGCACCAGGTTAGAACTCCGATACGATCAGGGTGGTATCCCAACGTCGCCTCCACACAAGCTGGCGCTCATGCTTCTCTGGCTCCCACCTATCCTGTACAGATCGTACCAAAGTCCAATATCAAGCTGCAGTAAAGCTCCATGGGGTCTTTCCGTCTTGTCGCGGGTAACCTGCATCTTCACAGGTATTAAAATTTCACCGGATCTCTCGTCGAGACAGCGCCCAAGTCGTTACGCCATTCGTGCGGGTCAGAATTTACCTGACAAGGAATTTCGCTACCTTAGGACCGTTATAGTTACGGCCGCCGTTTACTGGGGCTTCGGTTCACAGCTTCGGTCTTACCCTAACCGCTCCCCTTAACCTTCCAGCACCGGGCAGGCGTCAGCCCGTATACTTCGCCTTGCGGCTTCGCACAGACCTGTGTTTTTGCTAAACAGTCGCTTGGGCCTTTTCACTGCGGCCCCCTCGGGCTATTCACCCTACCGGGGCACCCCTTCTCCCGAAGTTACGGGGTCATTTTGCCGAGTTCCTTAACGAGAGTTCTTCCGCGCGCCTTAGCATTCTCTGCTCGCCTACCTGTGTCGGTTTGCGGTACGGGCACCTTCTCCCTGGCTAGAGGCTTTTCTTGGCAGCCTGAACTCATGACCTTCGGTACTCCAAATTTCCCTCCCCATCACAGCCCAGCCTTTCGATGTGCGGATTTGCCTGCACACCAGCCTCACTGCTTGGACGAGCATCCATCAGCTCGCGTCACTATCCTTCTGCGTCACCCCATTGCTCATAACGGTTCACGGTGGTACAGGAATTTCAACCTGTTGTCCTTCGACTACGCCTTTCGGCCTCGCCTTAGGTCCCGACTTACCCTGAGCGGACGAACCTTCCTCAGGAACCCTTAGGCTTTCGGCGGATCAGATTCTCACTGATCTTTTCGTTACTCATACCGGCATTCTCACTTGTAACCGCTCCAGCTGTCCTCACGATCAACCTTCAACGCTGTTACAACGCTCCCCTACCCCAGATATTTTCATATCTAGCCATAGCTTCGGTGGTGTGTTTAGCCCCGTTACATTTTCGGCGCAGAGTCACTCGACCAGTGAGCTATTACGCACTCTTTGAATGGTGGCTGCTTCTAAGCCAACATCCTGGTTGTCTGCGCAACTCCACATCCTTTCCCACTTAACACACACTTGGGGACCTTAGCTGATGATCTGGGCTGTTTCCCTCTTGACAATGGATCTTAGCACTCACTGTCTGACTCCCGGGTTAACGTCTGTGGCATTCAGAGTTTGACTGGACTTGGTAACCCTTGGCGGGCCCCGCACCCAATCAGTGCTTTACCTCCACGACGCATCTCCCGAGGCTAGCCCTAAAGCTATTTCGGGGAGAACCAGCTATCTCCGAGTTCGATTGGAATTTCTCCGCTACCCCCACCTCATCCCCGAATTTTTCAACATTCGTGGGTTCGGGCCTCCAGTGCGTGTTACCGCACCTTCACCCTGGACAGGGGTAGATCACACGGTTTCGGGTCTACGCCTGCAAACTCATTCGCCCT
>NZ_JALJRM010000066.1:0-2207 GCF_024519685.1 Paenibacillus sp. Pae15
AGCCCCTTTATTCATTTGAGAATAACAGAACGTCCTTTTGATTTATGGTATAAGCACTATTTCTTAACGCTGTACGTTGATATTCTGTACCGTTTTTGGTGAGAGAGAAAATCAAGTAACCTTCTCTCGATCCTACTTGATTTTTACCTACGACTAAAACGCGGCGGCTGCTATCTGATGTCACAGAATACCATCCTACCATTTTAAAATAATCCGTAACGAGAGCACTGTACTCTCTAGTATCCTCCGTAATAAACTCAACCTTATAAGCAAAGATGTACATGTTATCTAGATTTGGTTTGTCCCGTCGAACACCATTGGCCAGAAGATCCCAATAAGGAGACTCCTTATCCGAAGAATCAAAGAAAATAATCTCCTTAATCTTCATCTTGATATCTTTTGTCAAGTCATGCTCAATCGGAAGAGTAACCGCTTGTCTTAGCCCGTATGCCGTTTCAAAGTTTGTGCCGCGTAAAGCGATTTCGGCGTTACCCAAGGCAGTTTTATCTACCGGAAGGGCTTCCCCTTTGTTTAATTTAAGTATTCGTTCGATGATGGTTACGGATTGAGCTCTTGTCGTTGGTTTATCCTGTCCTAGTTCTCCTTTGGACAGCCCTTGAATCAAACCGGTTTTCGTGGCATTGAACATCACGGAATCGTTGTCCATCAAGATTCCTTCCTGCCGCATATCCTCTCGTGTTGCACGCAAGGATATAAGCGACATTTCAAGCCTGGATATTGGAGTGTTTAGATCCCCGCTCGTAAAATCTTCCGTATGATAGATATTTTTTTCTTTAGCGGCTGTGACATAAGGTGTGTACCAATCTTCCCCATCCTTTGCTTCAGGAAGACTAAGCTTCACGGCTGAAACGACTAATTTAATAAACTCGGCGCGGTTTACATTTTGCTCAGGTTTAAAGCTGCCGTCCTCATATCCGTCAACGTAACCGTTTTTGACGGCCGCGTTAATAGCTGCTTCGGCCCAATGATCTTTTGTATCATTAAAGGCCACGTTCGCAGACGCGTATTGATTGCAGCCGGTCATGAGTAATGACATCATTGTGGTAATAAGAACAACTTTTTTCATGCAATTCACTCCTAATGGATGTTATTTAACTCGAAATCTAAAAGCAGCCATGTAAACTGTATAACAGCGGTCGATTCGCTTGCCGCATGGCAACGCATACCATAGGAAAAAATCATCAAAAACCAGCTTCCCAAGCTAGTTCAACTTAGGCTCCGCAAAGCGCGTTACGCGCTGCCGGAGTAGTTGAACTAATGATGTCTTACAGGAAAACCCTTAACATCATTGTATCCCCAACTATGGCTTGTCCATTTTCTTCCCCGGAGGCGTTGGTAAAACTGACTCGCAGCTCGGGAGGATTATTCGGGGGTGGAGAGCCTATTTCAAAATCTTTCGGGCCTATGACGCTCTCCGTACCGCAGCTGTCCAGTGCCGTGAAAGTAACTGTCACCTTCCCGCTTTGGATGTTACCCGGATATTGCTTGAGGGCATTATTGAATGTAAATAAATACCCGTTCGTGTTACCGCTTGTGTTTTTGTACCAGCCGTTGTCCGCTGCTCCGGCTGGAGGCATCGTTATAGATCCGCCATTACCCGACATGGTCCACTTGATCTTATCCAGCGTACATCCTTTAGGCTCTACAACGACCGTAAAGGTATTATTCTCTTTCCAATCAATATACGGCTTCTGGATAGTTAAAGTGCCTGTCATGGTTCCCGGATCCTTCTCGGAATCGCACGTAGCTTGCGGAGTGATAGTTTCGTTTATGGTGTTATTAGAAACGATTCGTGTCACCTACGGTATTGCCCGAGTCCACGACCAATGAGAACGTTTTGGGAGCACTTGTGCTAAATTTATAAGATAAAGTCCCGCCTAACAACACGTTGTTATTTGCCCCGCCCGATGCATTTTCTGTTTTGACCACTACGCCGTCAACCTTCAGCTGCACGGTGAATGCAGTGGAGGTACTCCCGCGTCACCACAGCTCCATTCATATTCCAGTTTGATGTAATATCCACCATATCTTTGGGTGGATTACCAAACAGATACCTTAGATCGTTACTCTCCTTATTGGGTCCATTATATGCTGTTGTGTTGAACTAGCCGTCGAGGAACTTGAGGGCCTGATATAACCCTCACTAGGAATAATCCCCGGCTTTTGTGTAATGCCTCCAGAGGCTG
>NZ_JALJRM010000067.1:0-2130 GCF_024519685.1 Paenibacillus sp. Pae15
GGCTATATGACGCCTGTTCAGTATCGCCAAGAAGCCCTTAAAAAAATTGTCTGATTTACTGTTGACAATCCATCTCAACGACATAAGGGCATGTGTCGAGATCCAAGTGAATGGTGTAGCTCTTGAGTGGAATATCGATATTAGCCCATGCTTTCATCATCTCACCATCTCTTTCGCATTTTAATTGCCAGCATTCTTTATTTCTTGCCCCTGATCATTCTCACACCAAAATACATAATCATGCCAAGCAATAACAACCCCAAAACCTCGAATAATATCCTTGCGGGATCTCCTGAAATACCAAAGGAAACCCTGTGCTGCAGGTGGTCAACTGAGTCATACGATTTAATAATGTCCGGCACATAGTTATAAGTGAGGTACATGCCGCGAAGTACTTGAAATACATAATATGTGATGATAAAGATCAACCCGACTATCAACGCTCGAACGATAGGTCGTTTCATAAATTACTTCCCCCATAATTTCTCAGTTGAATTTAAGCGGCTGCATTTACCCACTTCTCAGATAACAAGTCGCTTTGAAAAGTAATTTGATTCTAACAACTGATTATAGACCCCCACAGAATCTTGACTACGAATAATATCCAAAGACTCTTTATACGTGATACCCATACTCAACATCAGAATTCTTGCTGCATGTAGGAAAATTTCGTGTCCCTCAATAACGGGATCATTCGATAATTCCCTCAGTGAATATCTAGCGGTAAGTGGTGAAGGTTCGATAGATGTAAAACATTTAACTATTTCATAATTCCCTTCCGTTGCTCTTTTTTGACCAGATATACTCCCAGAAACTGCATTCCAAGGAGGTAAAGTTCCTTTATTCATTCTATAAGTCTCAATCAATATACCCTCTAAGACTTTTAGTTCCTCTCTGAACTTATCTTTTGTAAAATCCTGAATTTGAAATTGCTCCGGATCATAGCCAAACCACTTATAAATATTGTTCCTAGTTACTGCCTGGCTCAATGGTGATTGAACAAAAATTGTGAAACCTAGCTTTTCGTTCGTCTGAAAATACTCCATTATCTTTTCATACTTGCAACTTGTAGGGGCAACTGGAAGCAACCCATTGTGTTGTTTAAAGCGTTCTGTTAAGTCTACAGCTAGCCCAATATAAAGTAATTCGTTGGTGTAATAATTCCAGTAACAGTATATTCCTGAAGAAGCCCACCCGTAACTATCTGTTGCGGAACATAAGTCATCAAGTGCAAATGCTATCTGACCAATTTCCTCTTTACGGTAAGCATCCATTATGATAGTCCCAAACAACAAACTACTCCCCCTTTGAAATAATCGACTTCAATTCATCTTGGGTAGCTTCAAGTGCCTGATTAACCCATGTAATTCTGCCACTTTGGACTTCATGGTTCAGCTCAACATCAAAACCATGTTTCCTGTAAAAATGCTCCGATCGATCTATGTGATCCCAGTCGACCCCGGATATCCATCCGGTGATATACCGGACTTGCAGTTGATCGACGAACTGCATGACGGCTTTCATCAGGATCGAACCGTAACCGCGGCTAACTCGCTCGCCTTTGATCTTGATATCCGAAATCCGCATTAGCTTGTTCGTATGGTAAAAGGACAAGAAAGCATTCGAGTCAGGGCTTTTTACCCCCGTAAGGGTTATGATCTTGATACGCAAGTGAATAGTCTGATCTTCAAACTCGTTGTAGTCATTGTGGTGTAGACGATAGATCATGACCGTCTCGCCATGCCGAGTTTGATCGACATGGATTACTTTATGACCGTCTTTCTCGATATCGGCTGTCCGCCACTCGACTTCGTAAGTGATGTCGCTCTTACGCTTCAGCGGGATCGATTTATGTTCACGTTCAAGATCAGCGAAGGGATCTCCGAATAAATTTTTGAACAAGCTACAAACACCTTCTTTACTTCATCTTCAAGTTGATTGTTACAAATTTCGCCATGTGTTGTGTCAAAACCTGCTAAAGCCAAAAGAGCTTTTCAAGATCAATACCCCTGATACCCTTGAAACATATGAGCAAACTCTTTATGAACCGCTTCAAAGTGGATTGTCTACAGTAGATCAGACAATTTTTTTAAGGGCTTCTTGGCGATACTGAACAGGCGTCATATAGCC
>NZ_JALJRM010000068.1:0-1733 GCF_024519685.1 Paenibacillus sp. Pae15
TAGGGCTTGCTGAACAAGATTAGTTCCATCTACACCCAACGCAAGTCTCTAAACCCGAGCAGTCTGAAGAAAAGCAAAAAGAGAACACGCAGTCGCCTCTCCAGATTCATGACCAGAAACTGAAGGGCGATGACGGTCAAACTGGTTTCGGCGCCACGCGCCCGAATGCGACCTAGACCCAATTTGCGCTTGCCTTCTCCAAATTTTCCTTCGATCGCATTACGCTTTACAGCGTCCTGGCGCTCTTGCCGACGATCGGCGACTTCACTTTGCTCTTTCGAGGGTCTGCCGAGCTTCGGGCCACTAAGGCGAATCCCTAGCGCTTTGCAATAGTTCAGGTTGTCACGATTGCGGTAGATTTTATCCGCTAGAATGACGGCGGGATAATACCCGAATCGCTGTTTGTACGCTTCCACCGATGCTTGCAGCGTGGTTGCCTCGTTGAAGCTGTCCCACTGTGCCGTTTCGATCCAAGCGTAACCGTCCACCAGACTGGCGGCGATTTTGGCACCGAACTCCACGTTCGCTCCAGCTTTGCCTCGAACCATCGGACGTACATGTGGCTGTTCGATACTCACGATGCGATCGGCGACGATATGTGTTTTCTTCTCCATCATTTCGCGCTGCTGACGGTAGAGCTCCGAGATGATCAGAAGCTGGCGACAGTGTCTTTTGCTCAGTTCCGTGAGAGGCGTATACTTCACGAGGGCTTCAATAATCCGCAGATTCCGTCCCACGTAGCCAAGTTGCTTTTTGATCGCTTTGCGGATCACCTTGCCCGATGCCTTGCGTTGCTTGCAAACACTCAAGTACGATTTTCTGGCTTTCTCGCGGTACGTGCGCGGCTTCTCCATTGCTCCGACATGGGGACGGTGCAGCACGTCAATGATGTCTTCCAGGATTTCACGGGCGTGATTCAGCAGCCCCAAGTCCGTCGGATACTTGATGTCCGCAGGCGCGCATGTCGCATCCAGCATGAGGGTGCCCTTGTTCATGACTTCCGCTGTCGGTGCGGCTGTAGGTGGCAGGACGTGTAGCTTTTTCGCCATGTTGCGGGGTTTCTTCGCCACAACAGGGGGCTCCTCGGGAATGGAGAAAGCGTCCCCTACCTCCATGGTGAGCTGCGAGCCACCCGCGTCGTTGTCGTCGTCATCGCGATCTCGCTTGGACGATTTCGGTTTCGCCTCGGCCTCTCGATCTGCTTGCAGCGCGGCTTGGGCGATCCAGTCATTGACTTCAGCTAGGATTTCCAAGCCGAGCCGTTCCCGAAAATGCGTGAGCAGGGAGTGATGAAACGGCACTTCATCGACATACGCGGTGTAGCCCAAGAAGAACTGCAAATATGGATTTTCCTGGATTTGTAAGGTGGTCTCGCGGTCGCTTAAACCAAGGCGCTCCTTGATGATGAGCGAGCCAAGGGCGATACGTGCCGAGTACGCCTTTTGGCCGATAGCTGGGGACTGGAACGATCTCACATATTTCTCTTCTACTTTGTCCCAAGGGATGATCGCCGCAAGCTGCACCCACCGATTGGTTGGATTTAATTTTCCGCCAAAGGGCAAATAGAAGTTTTCCAACAGGTCTGCCATATCTCGATTCAGCACGAACATTTTCGCTCACTCCATCTGCAAGGTTTTTTACCGATTCTCCGTGTTTTCTTTGCAGATGAATTCGACAAAAGTGCCTCTAAACCCTTGTGACATAAGGATTTTTTGATTATTCAGCAAGCCCTA
>NZ_JALJRM010000069.1:0-1692 GCF_024519685.1 Paenibacillus sp. Pae15
TTTTTTTGCGCCTGCAGGTCACAAATTCTGGTTACACAAACTATTGTACATCATCTCGCCTTTGTTAGATTATCAATTAGATGAGTTAAATTTAGAGAAATACTGTGAGATCACATCATTAGAGAAGATTGAGGATCAAATTCTAGTAATAATTTATATTTATACTAAAGAAAAAAATATTGACTATTTTTCCTTTGATGATATTGTGGCTGTTCTCAAAAATAAATTCAAGATTGCAATTAACCACAGAAAGGTACAATACTTTTTTGAAAAAAGCGGGACAAGATTTGATAAAAAGACTGAAAAAAGGCGGGCATATCATAAACTTATGCAAAGCGGAATCAAAGAAGCAGAAAGAATTATCGCCTCTCAACAATCGAGTCTGTAAAATCTTTTGTGTAAACTCCAAAACCAATTTACTATAAAAGTAGATGAAAGGTTGGGGAGCGCATATGGGATTGTGGACAAAGGAGCAGCTGCGTACATTCATTAAGGAGAACAAGCTGGTGACAGCGCAGGATGCCCAGAACGCACTGAGAGACTTGTTTGCGGAGACGATTCAGGAAATGCTTGAGGCTGAGATGGACACGCATCTGGGCTACGAGAAGCACGAGGTGAAAGCGAAGGCTACGCCCAATAGCCGAAACGGCAAAAGCAAGAAGACCGTTGTGAGCGAGTACGGCGAGCAGGAGATCCAAGTACCGCGCGACCGGCTGAGCGAGTTCGAACCGCTCGTGGTCAAAAAACATCAGTCGAACGTGACGGGCATTGAGGACCAGATTGTGGCGCTGTACGCCAAGGGTGTGAGCACCCGGGAGATCCAGGATCACCTGCAGAACCTGTACGGCATTGAGGTGTCGCCAACGCTCATTTCCAATGTCACAAACAAGCTCCTGCCGCTCATCAAGGAGTGGCAGAACAGGCCGCTGCAGGGCGTTTACGCGGTGGTCTTTCTGGACGCCATCCACTTCAAGGTCAAGCAGGATGGCGCCATTGTAAACAAGGCAGCGTATATGGTCATCGGCATTGATTTGGACGGCAGCAAGGATGTGCTGGGCATGTGGATTGGCGAGAATGAGTCAGCGAAGTTCTGGCTCAGCGTCCTAAACGAACTCAAGAACCGCGGCGTCCAGGATACCTCATCACCTGCGTGGACAACCTCACCGGCTTTACGCAGGCCATTTCCGCGTGCTATCAACACCGAAATTCAGAAGTGTGTCATCCACCAGATTCGCAACTCGACCCGCTATGTATCCTATAAGGATCTCAAGAAAGTCACCGCCGATCTAAAGCCGATCTACAAGGCTGCAACGGAAGACTTGGCTCTCCTGGAGCTTGATCGGTTTGAGGAAACGTGGGGTACGAAGTACCCGCTCATTATCCGATCGTGGCGCAATAACTGGCCGGAGATCGCCACCTTTTTTAAGTATCCGCCAGAGATCCGCAAGCTAATCTACACGACCAATATGATCGAGAGCTACCATCGCCAACTACGAAAGGTCACCAAGGGCAAAAGCATCTTTCCAACAGATTATAATGCTCCCATAGGCTGAGACACGGGAGCGTGAAAAATAAGTTATAATGAGATCATGGAAAAACGGAACCGATATACCTCAGAATTCAAGACGAAGGTTGTGCTGGAAGTGCTGAGAGAAGAGCAGACGGTGAATGAGATCGCAGGGAAGTACGAAC
>NZ_JALJRM010000006.1:0-220304 GCF_024519685.1 Paenibacillus sp. Pae15
GCCGGTCGGTAGATGCTGGTACGATTCACAGACAGCAGCTCAGCTTGGCGCTTGAGCGTGATCGTCGTTGCGTTGTCCGGCTCCACCATCGTTTTACGCGATTCGAGAGATTCATTTGAGGCCAGATTTTTTTTTGAGCCAGTCGACCTCAACCGTAAGTTGACCGACCAGCTTCTCCAAGCGCTCCTGCTTGGCTTCGTATTCCTTTTTCATTTTTTCTGTTTCGCTCGTCTTCTTCTCGAATACGGTCGAAGCGCGCTCCAGGAACTCTGCTTTCCACCGGCTGATCATCACCGGGCTAAGTTCGTATTTCGAAGCAATCTCGTTGACGGTCTGCTCCTCGCGGAGCACCTCCAGCACAACCTTCGTCTTGAATTCTGAGGTATATCGGTTCCGTTTTTCCATGATCTCATTATAACTTATTTTTCACGCTCCCGTGTCTCAGCCTATGGGAGCATTATAGACAACCATGCACTGGCTAAGTCCGTCGGACCCGGCGCTACGCGCTTTAAGCCAATGAGGGTTCACAAGAACGTTATCTGAAATAGGACTATATAGAAAGGGAGAGAAGTATGATTGAATGTCCATGGTGTAATAATCAGGTGCAGTTAGTAAATGATATTTGTCCTGAATGCAAGCATGAAGTTTTGCCCGAGCATTTATCACGAGTACTTTTACCGATCATACCGATGAAGGAAACAATAAATTGAATTTGAAATTAATCATATCCAAATGCGACGATTTGTAGTTATGCCTATCGAAGGCCTTAGGCCCGTGTCCTATAAGGATTCTTAACGTCGAAATTGCTTGTCGCTGATTGCGGATTTTCTACAGTTGCCTCAACGCGCCTTGTCCATCTCATGCCGGCCGCGCCGGGATATCGGCATGTTTGATTTCGGCCGAAAATACAATAGGTTATGAAATGCAGTTCGAGAGGAGAATGACAATGGCGTATCCTATGTATCCTTATATAGGTTGGGAGCAGCAATGCACGAATGTTCCGGTCGTTTTTCCTGCGCAGCATCAGAACAGGCATCCGGGATTTGAATATGTGATGAATCCCCGGCCGATTTTCGATAATCCGGGTTATACGGGAAGCGGAAAGTTGAAAAATAAAGTAGCGATTGTGACGGGCGGGGATAGTGGAATCGGGCGGGCCGTGGCCATAGCTTTTGCCAAGGAAGGAGCCGATCTGGTGATCCCTTATCTCGACGAACACCAGGATGCGATTGAAACGAAGCAAATCATCGGCAAGCTTGGCCGAAATTGTCTGCCTATAGCTGCAAATTTGAGGGAGGAAGACGCCTGCCGCTATATTGTGGAGACAACGATCAAAACCTTTGGACGGCTCGACGTCTTGGTGAATAATCACGGCGTACAGTTTCATCAGGACAGTATTTTGGATATTACAAAAGAACAGCTGATGAACACGTTTCAAACCAATATTATTTCTTTTTTTGATATGACCAAAGCTGCGCTGCCTCATTTGCCCGCCGGGGGCTCCATCATCAACACGACCTCGGATACCGCTTTTTCCGGGATGGGGAATATGATCGATTATACGGCCACGAAAGGGGCCATTGTATCCTTTACCCGTTCATTGTCTCTGTCGTTGGCCAAAGACGGGATTCGGGTAAACGCGGTAGCGCCCGGACCTACTTGGACGCCCCTAATTCCGTCTGCATTTGCCGCGGCAGAGGTTAGAACTTTTGGTACAGAAGTGCCTTTGAAACGGCCGGGGCAGCCATTTGAATTGGCGCCGACTTACGTGCTGCTGGCTTCCGATGATTCGACCTACATATCAGGCCAAGTGTTGTTCGTAAACGGCGGATCCGTCGTAACTTGATTTTCAGCACAGAAAAGTCGGCCCTCACTAGTTTATTTAGAAATATAAAATGAATTATTTTCAAACTTTGTTGTCAAACCAAGTTCTTCAACAGCGAATTTCCAAGTCATAGGAAAGTAGGTTATGTCATTTAGAACCAGTAAGGGATACTCTTCTGAGGAGTTATCAATCCAAACATCATTAACGTACACGTTAAATTCAGGCATTGTGGCGTAAAGCTTTGAAGCCGGGACGCCGGGATCAGTATTAAGATTTGCCGGTTTATTATTTGTCTTTCTGATCACGAAGCCAACCTCAGCATCCCACTTTGTCTCCAAGGCGAGTGCCTGAGTATAATTCCATGTCATTGGAAAGTAAGTAATGTCTTTATAAACAACAACAGGATACTTAGATGTTGAGTTTGAAATCTGTTGACCATTCACAAAAATGTTGAAGCCAGGCAGACTTACTTTAACTGACCCCTCAGGAACGTTTTCTTTTGGCGATATGCTTGAAGAGGCAGCGTTTGCTGAAGAACCGGAACTGCTTGACGAACGGCTGCTGTTGTTACCGCCGTTATGATAGTGATACTCCCCATATTTCAAACCCCATTTCTCACAATTGGTTCGACAAGTATGACCGCCGTTCTGATCTGTTCTACCGGGATGAGCGTTAGCGATTGAAGCAAAAGGAAAGCAGAGCAGGACAATAATCATAATGGTTTTCTTGAGTTTCATCGGTATTATCCTCCTATCATAGCTCTAATTACCTAATAAATTACCATGAAATGAAAAATACGACAATACTACAGAAAAATGAAACGGAGGCTGAGTTAGCCTTAATAAGTTCATTAGTGAGGATAGCGGCATGTGAATTGGATCGTCTAATTTGCATGCTGTTTTTGTTTTTCTCATGAGAACATTCAAACAAATATTTGACTGATTAGAAAATGGGGAGTATGATGATCCTATACTCAAACGATTAGTTGATTGATGGGGTGTTTGAATGACGCCAAAAGATACATGTGAACTGTATTGTTTTGACGAAGTAAAAGTGCAGCGCGTTCAAAACTCGCTAATGCGGCAGGATATTTCAGGCATGGCGAATATGTTTAAAGCGCTCGCCGATGAAACGAGGATGAAAGTGGCCTTTGCTCTATGCCAAGAAGATGAACTTTGTGTCTGCGATGTGGCCAACATTATCGGCTCCACGCTTGCAACGGCTTCACATCATCTGCGAACGTTAAAAAAAATGAATCTTGTCAAGTACCGAAAAGAAGGAAAGCTGGTATTTTATTCTATGGATGATGACCATGTGCGCCAACTCATTAAACTCGCTTCCGCGCATCGTCAGGAGATGTTGACCGTTGAACATTAAAACGCAAAATCCTAAAGAAGAGAAAAATGTGTACCGGGTTCAAGGTTTTACCTGTACCCATTGTGCAGCCATCTTTGAGAAGAACGTAAAAAATCTCCCAGGCGTTCAGGATGCGCAAGTAAACTTCGGAGCATCCAAAATAACGGTTTTTGGGAATGCATCGATAGAGGAATTAGAAAAGGCGGGAGCATTTGAAAACCTGAAAGTGACGCCTGACAAAGAGCGTGCCGTGGAAAAGAAAGAACCACTTTGGAAAGAAAACTGGAATGTCATTGTTTCTGCCTTGCTTCTGATCGCCGGTTACTTTTTGGGAGAGCAGTACGGGGAAGGTTTGCTTTCCTCTCTAACCTATGGCGCATCTATGCTGATCGGCGGCTATGAATTATTTAAAAAAGGCTTGAAGAACCTTTTTCGCCTTCAGTTTGATATGAATACGCTAATGACCGTAGCCATTATAGGGGCTGCTGCCATTGGCGAATGGGGCGAAGGGGCCACGGTTGTGATTTTGTTTGCAATCAGCGAAGGATTAGAGCGGTACTCCATGGAAAAAGCTCGCCAATCGATTCACTCGCTGATGGACATTGCACCGAAAGAAGCGTTGATTCGCCGCGGCAGCACCGAGCTCACCGTAAACGTAGATGATATCCGGGTCGGGGACATTATGATCGTAAAGCCCGGTCAAAAGCTGGCGATGGATGGAGTCGTCATTAAAGGAGAGTCTAACGTCAATCAAGCAGCCATTACCGGCGAATCGATTCCTGTCGCAAAAACCGTCGATGATGAAGTCTATGCAGGTACGCTTAATGAAGAAGGGCTGCTGGAAGTACAAGTAACCAAGACGGTCGAGGATACGACGATTGCAAAAATCATTCATCTGGTGGAAGAAGCGCAAGCCGAGCGGGCTCCTTCTCAGGCGTTCGTTGACCAGTTCGCGAAATATTATACGCCGGCGATTATGATCGCGGCCGTACTTGTTGCTGTCATTCCGCCATTATTCGTTGGCAGCAGCTGGGGAGAATGGATTTATAGAGGTTTAGCGCTTCTTGTTGTAGGCTGCCCTTGTGCTCTTGTGATCTCCACTCCGGTATCGATCGTGACGGCGATCGGCAACGCGGCGAAACGCGGCGTGCTCATTAAAGGCGGCATTCACTTGGAGGAAGCGGGGCGAATCTCGGCGGTTGCTTTTGATAAAACAGGAACGCTGACAAAGGGCGTGCCTCAAGTCACTGATTTTATCACGATTGGTAAGAATCTTTTTGGGAAAAATAATGAATTCTTAAGAATTGCAGCCATTTTGGAAAAAGGCTCGCAGCATCCTATCGCGTCTGCGATTGTAAGAAAAGCAGAAGCGGTGCAAGTCGATTTTAAAGCCGATGCGGAAGAATTCAGCTCCCTCACCGGTAAAGGGGTAAAAGGGAAGGTTGACGGACAGCTTTATTACATGGGCAGCCCCAAACTTTTCTCTGAGCTGCAGACATCCATCGATAAAGAAATTCTGACACAAATCGGTGAGCTGCAAAACCAAGGGAAAACGGTCATGTTGCTGGGGACGGAAGAAAACATCTTGGCTCTGATCGCGGTTGCCGATGAAGTGAGGGATTCCAGCCAGCATGTCATTCATAAGCTGCATGAGCTTGGCATGAAGAAAACCGTCATGCTTACCGGCGACAACCAAGCGACTGCCGATGCGATCGGCAAGCGATTAGGTATAGCAGAAGTCAAAGCGGAACTGCTGCCGCAGGATAAATTGGAGTATATTAAAACGCTTCGCAGCCAGTACGGCAATGTCGCCATGATTGGCGACGGGGTAAACGATGCTCCTGCCCTTGCTGCTTCCACTGTCGGAATTGCAATGGGAGGCGCCGGTACGGATACAGCTCTGGAAACAGCGAATATTGCCTTGATGGGCGATGATTTAAGCAAGCTGCCGTACACCATAAGCCTAAGCCGAAAAACACTGGCGATCATTAAGCAGAACATCGTGTTCTCGCTTGGAATTAAAGTCTTGGCGCTGCTGTTCATTGTTCCCGGATGGCTTACGCTGTGGTTGGCGATTTTCGCCGACATGGGGGCAACCTTAATGGTTACCCTCAACAGTTTGCGATTGCTGCAAGTCAAAGACTGAATGCCGGGTGCTCCTCACCCGAGAAAGCATCCGGCTTTGGGATTAATCGCATTTATCCGAAGGCGGACAAGTTCTGATGCCATTGGGTGACTATTCCTTCAGCAAGAAGTTTGGCTGGCTTGTGGACAAGTTCGGGGTTTCGTGGCAAATCAATCTGCCGTAACCGGCGGCAAAAGGATATTTTCGTTTAGTCGATAGGGGATAGGGCGGGGGCAGGCGAACCCGAGCAGAGAAGACGAGTGAAAGCTATACTGTTCCGCTCTCTTCTTCTGCCGGAGCCGGATCGTGGGACATCCGTATTCCCTAAAGCGGCGAAGCGGCCTCCGCTGTCCACCTTCCGCACCGTATGCGACAATAACGACATTTGCTTCCCTTCTAAGCGGGGCTCCTAAACCCCTAAATCGACTTCCCCTTAAAGCAGCGCATTCAGTAAATGCACCCCCATATCCTTCCATCAAGCGATATCTCCTATGCCCATCCCACCCAGGCTGGGTGTTCCCTTCCATTATTTCAATCAGCGACAGACGAATAGCAGCGAAATGTCATTCCAGCCAACCTTGGGCTTCGCTCAGTCCACAAGAGGTAAATGTGGTTTCAACTCAGTTCGATAATAATGGTTATGCATATCCAAACGACAATACATGGATTCAAATACATACAACTTGGCTTGGTAATATGTGGATCAAAGTAGAAAACACAAAAATTGGCGTAATCCGTCCAATGAACGCCGACCTCAACTTAAAAGTAGCCACCCCCCCTGTACGACCACCCGTATCGTGAAGCCGCGAACGGAGCCATATTATCTCCTCAAACAGTACATGCAAAAGCTGAATTCGTGTCGCCATCCGGTCTGTATGCTATTCAGATTGAAACTGCGTGGCTTGGTGATCGGTGGTTGACCGACTATCGCGTTTCGAAAGGGGGAGAACTGCGCATTGGAGCGGGAAAAGGTATATAATGAGATGAAACCACTGCTTTTATCGTTAGCATATCATACTTTGGGGAGCATCATCGAAGCGGAAGACATTGTCCATGACGTGTTCCTTTCGTGGGAAGAAAAACCGCCGCAGCAAGTGCGCGATTCAAAGCCTATTTGTGCAATATGGTTTTATCGCGGGAAGCGAATACCGTGAAATGAAAGGTGATCAAATGACATTAGCTCTGAGAAGACTGCTGGCCTATTGGCTGGATTTCGTATTGCTGGCAATCATTTTAGTCGATTTGCAAGGGCTGGTTTATATCACAACATCCGGATTTCCCTTTCATTTCTTGAAGGAAGGCTATCACATTGAAATTTGGGTGCTTCTATCCATGTCGCTGCCGGTTTGGTTATATTTTATTTGGTTTGAGCTTAATCAACAGCAAACCCTTGGAAAACGGATGCTAAAATTAAAAGTAACGAATCGTGAACGATCAAAAATAACCTTCAGGCAAGCGTTCCTAAGAACCTTTATCAGGCTCTTGCCCTGGGAATTAACGCATATCATTATCCTGGTTCCCGAACCATGGTGGGGTATGGAAGGGCCGCCGGCCCATATGCATCTCATTTACATCCCTAATCTGATGCTGCTTCTGTACATTCTCATACTATTTGCAGGCAAAGGAGAAAAAGGGGTGCATGACATGGCCGCTAAAACCATGGTGATGAGAATTCGGGATGAAAGATAGAAGCTTAACCATTTGTTCGCCGTAAATCTGATGACGGTTTGCAGCCGGATCAAGGCAAACGCCCGTTTTTATGGGGAATGGTCGCTGGAATAGATATTTTGAAAGCGCATACAATTAAATGAGTTGATATGTTTGATATATTACCAAAGATGATATGTATATTAGACGGTTGGGCGCTTGTTTAATACACTTGTTAAAGCAATCCATCCTTATAAAGGAGTGAAGAAAGAATGACTGTCCAATATCAGCCCGGTCTTGAAAACGTGATTGCTAGCGAAACTTCCATTTCTTATCTGGATGTTGAGAATGAAGAAATTGTATTGCGTGGCTATGACTTGATTGAACTTGCCCGCAAAGTAACCTATCTGGATGTCGTCGGGTTATTGTTGAACCGCCAGCTTCCTACCCCGGTTCAACGAAATGCGTTGGAGGAAAAATTGAAATCCGAGTATTCCTTCCCCGAAGACGTCCTTTCGATATTGAAGCTGCTTCCGCAAAAGACGAATTTAATGGATGTATTGAGAACGGGGATCTCCGCTATTTCCGGCTATGATGAGGAACTGGAGGATCGTTCGCGGGATGCGAATTACCGCAAATCGATTCGCCTGCTGGCCAAAGTACCGCAAATCGTTGCAAACGGATACAGGGCCGTTACAAAGCAACCCTTGTTGGAACCGCGCAAGGATCTTTCCTATTCAGCCAATTTCTTGTACATGATCACAGGAACCGTTCCCACGAAGTTGGAGGAGAGGGTCTTTGACCAATCCTTGATCGTGTACAGCGAGCATGAGATGCCGAATTCCACGTTTGCCGCGCGCGTGATTGCCTCTACGCAATCCGATATATACGGAGCTTTGACTGGCGCCGTCGCATCGCTGAAAGGTACGCTTCATGGCGGTGCGAACGAAGCAGTGATGAAGATGCTGCTTGAGGCGGGAACGGAAAGCCAAATCGAACCGCTCTTGCTGAACCAGTTGTCCCGCAAGGAACGCATCATGGGCTTCGGTCATCGCGTGTACATGAAAAAAGTTGATCCGCGCGCCATGCTGATGAAAGAAGCGCTGGCTGAATTGGTGCAGGAGAAAGATAAGCATGAACTTTTCAATATTTGTGTCATCGGAGAAAATGTGATGAAACGTGAAAAAGGGCTTTATCCGAATCTCGATTATTATGCAGCTCCCGTGTATTATTTGCTGGGTATTCCGATCGATTTGTTCACGCCGGTTTTTCTTGCGGCACGCACGATCGGCATATGTGCGCACGTGATGGAGCAGCATGAAAACAACCGGTTGTTCCGGCCTCGCGTGTTTTATAACGGTCCGCGCGGATTACATCCACAAAATTGAGATGATCACGATAAATGGAGACGGAGAGTGAATTGCAAATGAGTACAACAGACTACATTCAAAAGAATGACTCACAAGTGGATCAATTATTGAATGATCTTGCCGACTACGTATTGGATTATACTGTAGAGAGTGAGGAAGCGTATCGCATCGCCCAGCATGTACTGCTTGATTCACTCGGAACAGCTATATTATCGCTCCGTTTCCCGGAATGCGCCAAGCATCTGGGTCCTGTTGTACCGGGTGCCAATTTGCCGGGCGGGGCCCGGGTTCCGGGAACGAGATACGAGCTTGAGCCCGTTCATGCGGCATTTAATATCGGCTGCATGATCCGCTGGCTGGATTATAACGATACATGGCTCGCCGCCGAATGGGGGCACCCGTCGGATAATCTGGGCGCCATACTCGCCGTCGCGGACTATCTGAGCCGCGGTCGGGTAGTAGAGGGGAAATCGCCATTCACGATCAAGGATGTGCTGACGGCTGCGATTAAAGCGCATGAAATCCAGGGGATATTGGCGCTTGAAAACAGCTTGAACCGGGTCGGACTGGATCATGTGCTGTTCGTCAAAGTGGCTTCAACGGCAGTGGTTACGGCCATGCTGGGCGGCAGCAGGGAACAGGTCGTCAATGCGCTCTCCAATGCATGGCTTGATGGAGGCAGCTTGAGAACATATCGCCACGCCCCCAATACCGGCTCGCGCAAATCCTGGGCTGCCGGCGATGCTACGAGCAGGGCCGTACGCTTGGCTCTTATGGCGTTAAACGGAGAAATGGGATACTCTACTGCGTTGTCGGCCAAACATTGGGGATTTCAGGATGTACTGTTCAATGGCAAGGCATTGGTGTTGGGACGGCCCTTGGGATCGTACGTGATGGAAAACGTGTTGTTTAAAATTTCGTTCCCGGCAGAATTTCATGCGCAGACAGCGGTCGAATGCGCGTTCCAATTGCACGAATCGGTGAAGGACCGCTTCGACGAAATCGATCAAATTACTTTAACGACGCATCAATCCGCCATTCGGATTATTGACAAGAAGGGCCCGCTTCATAATCCGGCTGACCGTGATCATTGCTTGCAGTATATGGTGGCCATCGGGTTGTTGTACGGTACGTTGACCGCCGAACATTATGAGGACGAAACGGCATCCGATCCCAGAATCGACGAGCTTCGAAAAAAAATGGTTGTCATTGAGGATGAGCAGTACAGCAAAGACTACCTTGATCCGGAGAAACGGTCGATTGCCAACGCGGTACAAATTCATTTCAAGGACGGCACGCATTCGGAGAAGGTTATTTGCGAATATCCGATCGGTCATCGCAAACGCCGCGCGGAAGGCTTGCCCAAAGTTCTCGAAAAGTTTGAAGCCAATCTGTTAACTCGTTTTCCCCGTAAAAAGGCTGCCGATATTTTGCAGCTGTCCTCGGATTATAACCGATTGACCGAGTTGCCGGTACAAGAATATTTGAGTCTGTATGTGATTTGACAGATAACGTTCAAGACATGTTAACGTGGAGGTTATTATGGCGTGGTTAATTGAAAAGGAACCGGAACAAAGCAGGCTGGCCGACGAATTCCGAAGGCTTGTAAGCGGCGGACCGATTCTCAAAATTCCTGGCACACATGATGGAATGTCGGCAAGAATAGCGAAGCAGCATGACTTTAAAGCGATCTATCTTTCGGGAGCCGCTTATACGGCCAGCCGGGGATTGCCGGATCTGGGTATTGTCTATTCCAACGAGGTGGCTGAGAGGGCGCGCGATCTTATTCGCGCGTCCGGTCTACCGCTGCTGGTCGATATCGATACCGGTTTTGGAGGGGTGCTCAATGTGGCCCGGACCGCCAAGGAAATGGCGGAATCTAAAGTCGCCGCCGTTCAGATCGAAGACCAGGAGCTGCCGAAAAAATGCGGTCATCTGAACGGGAAGAAGCTTGTTACCGTCGAGGAAATGGTACAAAAAATCCGCACGATTAAAGAGATTTGTCCTACGCTGTTTGTTCTTGCGCGTACGGATGCGAAAAGCGTGGAAGGAATCGATGCCGCGATCGATAGAGCGAGACAATATGCAGCCGCCGGAGCGGACGGCATCTTCCCGGAGGCGTTGGAGAGCGAGGAAGAATTCAAGCACTTCAGAAGCAAGCTGGAATGTCCTTTGCTGGCCAATATGACCGAATTCGGGAGAACCCCTTATTATACGGCGGAACAATATGAAGCGTGGGGATATAACATGGTCATCTTCCCGGTCACGTCTCTTCGGGTTGCCGCCAAGGCGTACGAACGCGTTTTTGCCGAGATTCAAAATAAGGGAACACAGGTCGACTCCCTGGATCGCATGCAAACCCGCAAAGAACTGTACGAGACGATCCGGTATTACGATTACGAAGAGCTGGATGCGAAAATTGCGAAGACGGTATTGCCTGAGCCTGATAAATAATGGAAGTCGGAGTATTCTGCTAAATCCCTCGAATGATGTTATCGAACGCTTCGAGGGATTGTTTTTTTGATTTCCGCTACGGTTTATTTGATGCATTTCAGGAATTCATTCAGAACTTGCGATTTTTCGTCATTTCTCCAGACGAGGGACATCTCCAGACACGGTTCAACATCCTCTAAATCCCGATAGATGACGCCTTTATTTTTTTGATTTCGAAAGGAGTCCGGGACCAATGCAACGCCCATGCCTTCCGATACAAAAGCAACAATGGTCAATATTTCCGGCGCCTCCAAAGAAACGTTCGGACGATATCCCGACTTATAACAGAGTTGAATCACGGCGTCATGGTAAATGGATCCGTTATTGCGTGATGAGATAATAAAGTGTTCGCCGGCAAGATCCTGCATATGCAGTTTTCTTTTTCTTGTTAAGGGATGCTTCTGTGGAAGTGCGGCAATGAACCGCTCTTTAAGAATGATCTTCGATGTCAAAAATGGACTTTGAATTGGCGTGCGAACGATAGCAAGATGAATGCGTCCGTCATGTAAGGCTTGTATTTGATTCGTTGTCTTCATTTGATGGAGCATTAGGTTCACTGAAGGATATTGTAAGCGGTATCTTTGCAGAAAAGGCACAATACTATAAGTTGCCGACCCGACAAATCCGATGTCAAGCCGGCCAATCTCGCCTTTATTTGCCCGCCCGGCGGCATCTATAGCCCTGTCTATATGTGCCAGGCATAAGCGGCATTCTTCGAGAAATACTTTTCCCGCCTCTGTAAGTTCTACTCGTTGTTTGGTACGGAATAACAGGGGAAACCCTAGTTCATCTTCCAACTGCCTTATTTGTTGACTGAGTGGAGGTTGTGCAATATTTAAACGTGAAGCAGCCCGTCCGAAATGAAGTTCTTCAGCAACAGTAACAAAGTAGCGCAAATGCCTTAACTCCATCGAGAAACCCTCCTTTTGATTACATTTTACATCACTGGAAGGTGAATTGTAATACTTCGGTCCATGGTCATGGAATCGCTTTCGGCTGAGCCTGTCATTATGGGATGGTTTAGCTCATCCGATCCTCAATGTCATCCGCTGCAAGGTCCGTTTGTTTACCGGACCCAGGATGCGCATAGCAAAAAACCGGGGTAGAAGAACCCCGGCTTGAATGACCAATCCGTTTTCTAACGGCTTATTGCGTTTTGATGTAGACGGTCTGGGATGCCTGATCCCAGCTCACCTCGGCGCCCAGCGATTCGCTGATGAAGCGTACCGGCACCATCGTGTATGAGTTTACCAGTTGGGCCGGCACCTCAAGCGGTTTGGCAATCCCGTTGACGGTAGGCTGGGTGCTGCCGATCCGGAGATTGACCGTCACGCTGCCCTTGGTTGCCGTCACCGAACGCTCTGTATCGTTCCAGGAGATCACGGCCCCCAACCTCTCGAAAATCGCGCGCATCGGAACCAGAACGCTCCCGTCTTTGTTGACCGGGGGCTGCTCGAACTTCTGCAGCTCGCCGTCGATAATCACTTTGATTTTATCGAAGCTGATGATGAGCGGCTTCACTTCCAGCTCTCCGCCAAAATGCCGCTTCCGCAAGCTCATGATTTCTTCCAACGAGCTCGTTCGCTGAAGCAGCAGCTTCTCTACCGTCGTATCGCGCAGCGCCGTCAGCTTTAGGACGGTATCCTTCTGTGTCTTGTCCAGGGAGGCTACGGCGGCATCGCGGATCTCCTGCAGCTCCTTCTCCCCATCCGTCAGCACCTTGTCGATCCGTTTTTCCGCCTCTGCCCGCGAGATCCGCCCGACCCGGTATTCCCGCATCGTCCCGCCCGAATAATTGATATTGGATTCGTTGCGCAGTTTCCGCATTGTGCTGCTGGTGTAGTTCGGATTCATTTCGTTGCTGTAGTCCCACATTGTGCTGCCGGAGTAGTTGGGGTTGTTCTCGTTGTGGTAATTCCACATCAGGGAAGACCTGTAGTTCTCGTTGATCTGATTTGCGAAATGCCAATGCGTGCTCGACAAATAGTTCTCGTTGATCGCCGTCGCATATTTCCATAACGCTCCGGAGGTGTAATTCGGGTTGATCTCCCGTTGGTAGGCATTCAATGCATCTCGATAACCGCTGCCGCCATATTTATCCGACAGTTCAGTGTAGTCCCTGTCCAACAGCTTGGCCAGTTCGTCGAGATCCTTTTCGACAAGGTCGTTCAAGATGCGCTGCTCGTTGTGAATCTGCTCATAAAAGGCGTCGTATGCTGCCGTCGCTTTCTTCTTGTCCGATGCATACAGGTCGCTGTATTTCGCCTCCAGCTGGTTGTACCGGGATTCGACAGCCTGAACGAACGAGTTGTCATAACTTGCTGCGTAAACCTGGGATACGTTGATCGTCGGGCTGACTGACACGACCAAAGATCCGGCAAGCAATACCTTGACGATTACACGGATGAATTTCTTCATTGAGGTCCTCCTAGCGTTCTGTATGATTCATTACTATTTCAATAAAAAGAAAAATGATTACATAAATTTTCGGTGAATGGAATTAAATTCCTTCCTTGATATGCAAAATGAATCGATAGTCCCGACCTTATACAGTAATATTTTATTTTTTCAAGCCACTTGAATGACCTGAACGCCCCAGGTTAGTCCGGCGCCAAAACCGATCAATACAACAATGTCACCGGAACGTGCACGGTTTTGTTCAATGGCTTCTGCAAGAGCGATGGGAATGGAAGCTGCTGACGTATTCCCGTATTTCTCAACGTTTACAAATACTTTATCGAGAGAGATGTTGGCTGACTCTGCGGCTTTCTCGATCATTCGGATGTTAGCTTGATGCGGAATGATCAAGGCGATGTCATCTATGCTCAGACTCAAATCGTCCAGGACTTTCCGAAGCAAGGCCTCAAAAATTCGGACTCCAAACTTGAATACTTCTCGTCCGTTCATCGTCACCGGTCCCGTAACCGGGGACTTGAGCAGCTCTGATCCGGAACCGTCCGCACCCAATAGAGAGTAACACGGGAAGGAGCCGGGGAGGGATTGAAGAACAACTGCGCCTGCCCCATCTCCAAACAGCACTGCCGTGTTTCGGTCGTTCCAATTCAAAATTTTTGAAAACACGTCGGCTCCTATGACCAGAACGGTCTTGTAGGCACCGGACCGAATCAATTGGTTGCCAACGGACAAGGCATAGACAAAACCCGAGCATGCCGCCGACAGATCGAATGCAGCCGCATGGCAAGCGAGCTTTTGCTGAACAAGTGCGGCAGTTGACGGAAAAGCGTTATCCGGAGTTGAGGTCGCCACAATGATAAGATCAACCTCTTTCGGGGATAACCGGGCTTGCTTTAAAGCTTTAGTTGCGGCGATGGCAGCCAGTTCGGATGTGTTCGTCGACTCATCGGCTATATACCGTTGACGGATGCCTGTTCTTTGTCGAATCCATTCATCGGAAGTTTCCAGAGCTTCCGGCAAGTCAAAATTGGTTAAAACGAATGGCGGAACGTAAAATCCTGTACCTGTAATGCCGACCCCATTATGATCACGATTGGAACGCATAAAATTCCCTCCACAATATAAATACACAAAAAACAAAAAAGACACAAAAGACAAACTAAAATATATCATATAATGCCCGAGAAGCAAATATGCAAAATCCGATTCCCTTGCTTTAAGCGTCACGATTGGAAAAGCCGGATAAATAGAGGGAGTCGCACCTGTTTTTTTGCTTTTTTGGGGATTGTTTATTGACAACCGTTTTGAATTGGATTTATATTTTAGACAGCATATATTTTTGGTTTTTTGGGGGGTGGCCGTGGCGTGATTTTGACCGGACGCCGAAAGCAATTTCTTCAGAAATTGATCGACTTGTACAATAAAACCAACATGCCTGTTCATTATGAAACATTAGCAAGAGCGATTGGCGTCAGCAAATGGACGGCTTACGACATGCTGAAGGAACTTGAAAAGCTTGGCTGTCTCACCCGTGATTACGCAGTAAATCCCGGCGAAACAGGACGTTCCCAAATTGTTTTTCAGCCGACAGCCAAAGCTTCGAGTTTGTTCGAACAACCTCGTTCTGAAGTCATCGATCCGGAAGAGTGGCATCAAATAAAAACGAAGGTGCTTGCGCTTCTAAACAGCTTAAAAAGCAGCAGCCTCAGCGACGCCGTTCAAAAGGTGATGGAGGAGATTCCGAAGGTACAGGTTCGGGTTGCCTTCTGCGCGTACATCATCGGGCTTCTTCTTGTTTACCTTCGCAAGCTGGGCGGGCGAACCGAGTCTTTGATCAAAAGTCTTGTTCAACACGCGCCGACAAACGAAATGCGGATGACGATGTTTGTAGGGACCGTCCTTGGCACGATCATTCAAACGATGAATCACGAGATGGGCATCGAGGTAACCGATTTGATCGGACGGTATCTAAAGTCGATTACAGACCTTTCCGACCGTGAAAGGGGAATGCTTTCCGATTTTCTTTATGAATCTCTGGCCTGATGGGTCAGGGCGCACATAACAAGAAAAATGAAAGGAGGAATGAATTGGTATCCGGCATGGATAAACTGTAATGGAGAAGCTGTTTTGAATCAATCCGACGGACGTGGAACCATACGATATATTTCTCGTCAAACCTCAAGGGGTGAGAAGGACAGAATGAGCATGAAAGTGGGATTGGTTTTGGGAGGAGGGGCAATACGCGGGTTAGCGCATATTGGCGTGATCAAAGTTTTTAAAAAGCATCAAATCCCGATTGATTTTATTGCGGGTACCAGCATGGGCGGTGCCATCGGGGGGTTGGTTGCCGCCGGTATTGACATCGAGGAGATTGAAGAGTTTATTCTGAACACCCCCTCCTACCGGTTCGTGGATATCGGAATTCTCAAGCGCGGGATTTTTGCCGGAAATAAAATATACGCCATGCTGATTCATTTTCTGGAACATAAAGGGCTTGGCGACATCCGAATCGAGGATCTGAAGATTCCGTTCCGGACGGTGTCGGTCGATCTGATAAAAGGAGACGTTTTTGTTTTTGAAGAAGGAAGTCTCGTTTTGGCCATCCGGGCCACCACATCGGTTCCCGGTATCTTCTCTCCCGTTCATTATCAGGGCAAAGTGTTGGTGGACGGGGGAGTGTTGAATAACCTCCCCGCTGATCTTCTGCGTACGGCGGGAATGGATGCAATCCTTGCGGTGGATGTCGAAAGAGAGCATGAAGAACAGGAGCCGCGCAATCTATTGGAAGTGGTTTACCGTTCTTTTACGATTATGACCACGGTACAGCGCCGGGGCAATCTAAAATTTGCGGATGTGGTGTTTCGGCCGGAAGTCGGGCATATTTTCGCCTTCGACATCGGCAGAATCCGGGAGTGTATTCTAGCGGGGGAACGAGAAGCCCAAAACAAGATTCATGAAGTGATATCCCTGCTGAAATAAATCAGAAACGGAGGTCGCGGTGATGATGGATTTTGTCAAAAAAGGATTAGCGTTTGGACTGGGTTTGGCCGTTATAAGCAAAGAACAGGTGGAAAAGCTGGTTAATGAAATGGTAAAAAAAGGGGAATTATCCAAGGAAGAGTCGAAGGATATGATCCATCAACTGATTCAACGAGGCGAAGAAGAAAAAGATGGATTAAAACGTTTGGTGCGTGAGCAGCTTAAACAAATGACGGACGAATTGAATTTAGCCACAAAGGATGATATCCAGCGGCTGGAACAGCGAATTCAGAACCTGGAAAAACGAGGCGAGTAAATAAGGGGGCCCATTCAAGGCCCCCCGGCTGTTAAAGGGGACGTATGGATGATTGGAAAAAGGATGCGCCATATCAGTCGATATCGGGATATTGCCATTGCTTTGATTCGTCATGGATTTGGAATCGTGGTAGAGGAAATCGGTTTTGCTCAGTTTCTCTCTCTTCCCCAGAGAATGTTCTTCGAACCGAAGAAAAAGGATCCAAAAACCGTTGGCGAACGGATCAGGCTCGTTCTGCAGGAATTGGGACCCACTTTCGTGAAATTGGGGCAAATCGCAAGTACGCGTCCCGACTTGCTTCCCGAAGAGATCATCCGTGAATTGGAAAAATTACAGGACCGGGTCCCTCCTTTTTCATTTCAGGAAGTGCGCGGCATTATTCAGGAGGAATTGGCGGACGAACCGGATAACATTTTTCAGCATTTTGAAGATACTCCGTTGGCTGCTGCGTCTATAGGACAAGTCCACCAGGCTGTTTTGCGAACCGGCGAAAAAGTAGCGGTCAAAGTCCAGCGTCCGAATATCGCCAGTGTGATTGAAACGGATTTGGAAATTCTTCAGGATTTGGCGGCTCTTGCTGAACATCGTCTGGAATGGGCGGCCAGATATCAAATTCGGAATATGGTGGATGAATTCTCCAAGTCCCTTCGGGCAGAACTCGATTATACGATGGAAAGCCGCAATGCGGAGAAAATCGCAAAACAATTCGGCAATGACCCTGCCATTTATGTTCCCAAAGTATTTTTGGAATATTCCGCCAAGAAAGTATTGACCATGGAATACGTTGACGGAGTAAAGCTCAATGAGCCGGATAAACTGAAACAGTACGGCTACAACCCGAAAAATCTGGCGGAACGTCTTGCGAAGGCGATTTTTCACCAAATTTTTAATAACGGTTTTTTCCATGGGGATCCTCATCCCGGAAATGTGCTCGTATTACCGGGTGAAGTGATCGCGTTTATCGATTTTGGCATGGTAGGACGGCTTAGTCCCGAGATGAAATACCATTTTTCTTCTTTGGTCATTGCTTTGATGCGTCAAAGTACAGACGGGGTCATAAAAGCCATCCTTCGCATGGGATTGGTGCCGGATGATGTGAATATGGCGCAGCTGCGCGGCGATGTAGAACAATTGAGGGAGAAGTATTACGGTGTCCCGTTAAGTCAAATCAGTCTCGGAGAGGCCGTCAACGACCTGTTTCGCACAGCGTTTCGGCACTCCATCCGGATCCCCCCAGACTTGACGTTATTGGGAAAGACATTGCTGACGGTTGAAGGCGTTGTTGAAAAACTGGATCCCGCGTTTCGCATCTTCGACATTGCGGAGCCCATTGGGCGTCAATTGTTAAAGGAACGATTGCATCCCAAAAGTGTATCGGTAACGGTATGGAATCGTGTTTCCGATTACGGGGAACTGCTGCTGGATCTTCCCAAACACATGAAAGAAGTAACCTCTTTGATCAAACAGGGGAGACTTCGGCTTGAGATCGCTGTCCCTGAACTGGATCTTTTCTTAAAGAAATTGGATCGGATCAGCAACCGGTTGTCTTTTAGTATTGTTTTGTTATCCTTCAGTATTATTATGGTAGGTGTGATTATCGGTTCTTCTCTGGGCAGACAATCCACCTTGCTCTGGCAATTTCCGGCGATTGAAATGGGTTTGGGATTGGCGATGATCATGTTTTTGTGGCTGTTATATTCGATTTTTAAGTCAGGGAGATTTTAAGGCTCCGGGCCTCGGGGCTGATGGTTGGAGCAAAAAAGGGAGCACAGTTCCTGGCACAACGCCTTGCGCCATTCAGGTCATAGGTCCATATGATGAAGAAAATTGTCAGACCGGTTTTGGGGTCTGGCATTTTTTTTATTTTTTGGCGCCGCGAGATCCGCCATCAGGAATTTTTTGTTTATTCAGGGTGAAATGGGAAACAATAATAAGGAAAATATAGAAAAGTGGTGATCACTATCGCATCGGCTAACAACAAGATATCGCTGCTTCAAGGATATATGCTGATCCTGATAGCCATCGGTATTCTGAATCACGTGATCATTATCCCACTATTGCTAACGGTCTCCCATAGAGATTCATGGGTTAGTGTTTTGGTCGTCTTGGCTATATCCCCGGTTTGGGTCGCGTGTTTGTCCTACATTATCAAGGACATGAACGGGGTACCGCTCAAATCTTGGCTGTACCGGCACTTTGGAAGGCTATTATCATGCTTCTTGTTAATTTTGATCAGTGTCTATGTGTTCGCCATGGGCACGCTTTGCCTCAAAGACACCATAACATGGACCATTGCCTCTTATTTGCCGCAAACACCGGTTTTGGCATTAGTATTAGCGGGAGTGATCTGCAATTTATTTGCTGCGAAAGCCGGATTGCGCTCGATTGCGATCGTAACCGGCATTTTGCTCCCTTTTGTGATCATATTCGGTGATTTTGTCATGTCAGCCAATTTCAAGTACAAGGATTACAGCCTGCTGTTTCCGGTTATGGAGTTTGGGACGGCACCCATATGGAAAGGCCTCTTTTATGTTGCGGGGGGGCTTTTAGAAATGATGGGCATTCTTTTTTTTCAGGAGCACTTAACCAAGCGCCCGCGATTCGGCAATCTCATGCTGGTCCTCGTATTGCTAACAGGTCTGATTCTGGGTCCGTTGACGGGTTCCATCGCCATTTTTGGACCCAATGAGGCGGCAGAACAGCGTTATCCCGCTTTTGAACAGTGGCGTATGGTCCAATTGGGACAGTATATTGCGCATCTTGATTTTTTCTCCATCTACCAGTGGCTCTCCGGAACATTTATTCGTGTCACACTGGCCCTTTTTGTTCTGGTCGACATATGGAAACCGAATAAGCCATTGCCATGGCTGATACTCACCGCCATACTGATGATCGGGGCTGTCGTTCTGCCTTTCAGTGATGCTGAGTTTTTGGATTTTCTTGGTAAAGTGTATTTCCCGTTGTCGGTCTATGTCGTTTTGGGATTAACGGCGTTGTTTGTAACAAAAATTTGGATATCCAACAGAATAAGAAGGTGAAATGACGGTGTTTAAAGAGTGGCTGATGAAACGGCTTCTAAGAGGATCGCACGGTTCGACGCAGTCCCCGAACCAAGAACACAATCCAGCTTCCAAACCATCCTCAAACCTAACGTTTGAACCCGCCGATACCGATACGATTTTAGCTTTTTTCCAACGTTGCGCCGATGTCAAGCATCATATATACACTTTGAATGCAAATGATGACCGTTCATCCGTTTTATTCGTCTACTGTGAAGGTTTGAGCGATAGCCAGCAAATGATTCATGAGTTGGTGCTGCCTCGTTTGCAGCGTTTTTATGAAATATACGGCTTTACGGAAGTCGAGTGGCTGATATCGGCGAGTCAACTTCATCTGGAGCTTTTACCGGATCATGATTGGCAGCGGAAAGCGGCCCAAAATGTGTTTGAAGGCAATCTGCTCATGCATATCCCCGCACTTGGGGTCACTGGTACGGTTAATATTGCCGACTTGCCGACGAGAAAGCCGGAAGAATCGAATTTGGAGGTTTCCATCAGGGGACCGAGGGATGGTTTTGTGGAAGATTTGGTCACCAATGTCGCGCTGATCCGCAAGCGGATTAAATCTCCTTCGTTGGCCTATGATTCGTTAGTCGTCGGTGAACGCACGCAGACGAGAGTCGGATTGATGTACGTGTATGATATAGCCGATCCGAAAACCATACAGGACGTGAAACAACGGATTCAAAAAATTACCATCGACGGCATTTTCAGCGCGACGCAATTGGAGGAGCTCATAGCGCCGGCCAAGGCATGGTTTCCCTTAATGGTGTATACCGGCAGGCCGGATTTTGCAGTCAATTGTTTGCTGAATGGACGATTTGTCCTGCTGGTGGACGGAACTCCGGCGGCTTTGGTTGCTCCTGCTAATTTAACGCTTCTGGTCAAGACGCCGGAGGACATCCATTATACAGCATTATCCTCGACATTCGGACAATCGCTCCGGCTATTGGGATTGGTTGTGTCTCTTATGCTGCCGGCGTTCTGGGTTTCATTGCTCGCTTATCATCACGATCATATTCCGTTCTACCTGCTGGCCACTCTTACGACCAACCGGCTCGGTATTCCGCTATCGGTAACCATAGAAATGTTCCTTGCTCTGCTCTTTCTTGAAATATTGCGTGAGGCGGGTGTTCGTCTTCCGTCCGCTGTCGGTTCGACGCTTACCGTCGTCGGAGGGCTTATCCTCGGAGATGCCGCCATTCGAGCCGGCATTTTGTCTCCGGGGATTGTTGTGATCGGCGCGCTGACTCATGTATTCGGCGCAACGTTGACCAATCAGGCATTGAGCGGGACGGTAAGCATATTAAGATTCATGTTTTTCTGTTTTGCCGCATTGTTCGGGTTATATGGTTTTTTTCTCGGTATTTTTATCTTGCTGGTTCACTTGTCGACACTTTACTCTTTCGGTGTTCCTTATTTGGCTCCATTGTCTCCTCCCTTTTTCAAGGACCTGCCGAATGCGCTGTTCCGATTGCCTTGGGTGTGGAAGAGGCGGCGTCCAAAGATGCTCAATATGCTCGATGATACGAGTAGTCAAGGAGAAGATAAGAAGTGAAGGGATTGAAGCTATTTACTGTGGTGATGGTACTGTTGACCATCACCACCGGCTGTTGGAACATCCGGGAAGTCCAGGACATCAACTATGCAACGGCCATTGGGGTCGATTACAGCGACGGAAAATGCATCATGTATGTGCAGATGCTGGATTTTTCCAGTGTAGCCAAGTTGGAAGGTCAGCAAAAACTGTCGGAAGCGCCTGTATGGGTCGGGAAAGGAACAGGGAAATCGTTTACGGAAGCAGCTAACAGTTTATATTCAACGTCGCAAAAAAAATTGCTTTGGGGCCATGTTTCAGCGATTGTATTCAGCGAACGAATTTTGAAGCAAAACAAATACCGGGATGTATTGGAATTGCTCGACCGATATAGGGAAATTCGTTATTTGGTATGGGCGTTCAGCACCAGGGAATCGATTGAAGACATTTTTAACAATACTCCATTTTTTAAAGAGTCCCCGAAAATGTCCATTTTGCACAGTCCGGAAGATCACTACCGGCAAAGCTCGATCATTAAGCCGGTCAGGCTGTATCAATTTATCACGTCTCTGAAAGAGGATGCGCGAATTAGCTACCTGGCTTCTCTTCGGATTGTGGAGGACCAATGGAAAGAAAGCAGGAAAGCACATCCGCTGTTAGAGTATGAAGGCATGCACGTCTTTCAGAAAGATCGGTACCGGGGACTTATGGATTTGAATGATTTGCAGGGATTGCCCTGGATGAACGAAAAAACGGTTCGGGCGCCGCTTTATCTCTTTCGCGGGAACTCATTGGCCGCTGTGTTGGTCATGGAGAAACCGGAGGTGCAGATCACGCCTTCAGTTCAACCCGGCGGCTATTTTGACGTTACGGTAATACTGCAGGCAGGGGTCAATGAAATGCATCAGGAAATGACCAAGCGGGAACTGATCAGCTTGGCAGAACAGAAGACCGAGGAACAAATCCGTCATACCTACCGGCAAGGGTTTGAGCGGAAGGTGGATGTATACAATCTGAGCGAGCCGTTGTTTCGGCGCAATCCATCGGAATGGCACCGGCTTGCGGACGAGGATCAATTTTTGTTGCGCGAAGATTCTTTGCGCAACGTCCGCGTTATTGTCGAATTGACCAATACGGGACGGTATAAATTCAACCCCGGCATGTAAGGGTCCAAACCGATATGAATCCAGCTTGCCCCAATGCCCTTCCCGGCTCCGTTGCCGGCCATGCCTTTTGGTTGACGGGAAGAGTTTTGGGCAAACGGGGAGTTTTGGCTTCCCGGAAGCGGGTGCGATTGAACTGAACAAGCAAAAAAAAAGCGCATATTCATTCGGAAAAAATGCAGAACAGAAAAAATCATTGACAGATGAAGTGTTCCAGTGGTACAATTATCCTTATTAAGAAATCCAAGTATTCATATAGGATTTATCCACCGGACAGCCGGAGATGACATTCCTTGAACGTATGGAGGGGTGCGTCTCCTTTTTTGCGTTCGCTGAAAAAACATTATGGAGGGGTATTGGATGGCTAAACAGAATTTGAAGATCGCAATCATTGTCGGGAGCCCGAACAAGGTATCGAGGTTGAATGGACTTACCCGGTTTGTTGAGGAAAAGTTGCAGGCCTCAGGGAACGTTCAATTGAACTGGGTTCAGGTGACCGAGCTGCCCCCCGATGACTTGATTTACGCAAGATTCGACAGCCAGGATGTGCGTCTCGCGAACGGGAAGGTTCAAGAAGCCGATGCGGTGATTGTAGCGAGCCCGGTATATAAAGCTTCGTACACGGGAGTTTTAAAGACGTACCTGGACTTGCTGCCGCAGGGTGCGCTTGAGGGCAAGATTGTGCTCCCTTTGTTTATCGGCGGTACAATTTCCCATCTGCTATCGATCGATTATGCGTTGAAGCCGGTTTTGGCCGCTTTGGGCGCAAGACATGTGCTTGGCGGCGTATTTGCAGTCGACAGCTGGGTCGCGAAAACCGAGCAAGGCGGTTACGAATTGGAAGAGGAATTAAAGTCTCGTCTTGAAAACTCGGTTGCAGAGCTGATTCGGGAGACTGCATGGAGAATTGAGAGAAAACGGGAGTCTGAGAACGCGGTTAAGGCCTAAATATCGCCACTGCATTGGGAGTGTGAAAATCATATCATGATACGGAAAATCGTAATAGCTGTGGCTTTAATCGCGTTTGCATTAGCGCTTCCCGCTTGCGGCAGCGTGGAGAAACCTGCGGTTTCTACAAACGATAATGGTGGTAATAGCGGCGACCAGGCGAAGGTTATCAGGATTGGCTATCAGAAATACGGCACGATGAATTTTTTGAGGGCGAAAGGGGTTCTGGAAGAGAGGCTTGGAAAAGAAGGCGTGAAGGTCGAATGGACCGAGTTTCCCGGAGGCCCGCAGCTTCTTGAGGCGCTGAATGTCGGCAGCATCGATATCGGACATACCGGCGAAGCCCCGCCGATTTTCGCCCAGGCAGCCGGCGCGCCTCTCGTCTATTTGGCGCATGAGCCGCCGAGTCCGCAAGGCGAAGCGATTCTGGTGCCGCAAGGCTCTCCGATCAAATCGGTTGCCGATCTCAAAGGGAAAAAGGTAGCGCTCAATAAAGGCTCTAATGTCCACTATTTGCTGGTGGTGCTGCTGGAGAAGGCTGGCCTTCAATATAAAGATGTGGAGACGGTATTCCTTCCGCCGGCGGATGCCAGAGTAGCGTTCGAGAGAGGAAGCGTGGATGCATGGGTCATCTGGGATCCGTTCCTGGCAGCGGCTCAAACGGCTACGAAAGGAACCATTTTGGCTGACGGTACGGGTGTTGTAAGCAATCATGAATTTTATTTGGCCTCCCGTAGCTTTGTCGAGAAAAACCCTGATCTTACTGCTATACTGCTTGAAGAACTGGACAAGGTAGATGAATGGGCGAAGACGAACTTGAAGGAGCTTACGGAGCTGTTGTCCGCTCAGCTTGGCATCGACGTTCCGTCGCTGGAGCTTGCTTCCGGACGACGCGAATATGGCGTGCAGCAAATCAGTGAGGAGGTCATCGCCGAGCAGCAGCGGATTGCGGATACGTTCGAGAAGCTCGGACTTATTCCGAAGCCTATTCAAGTCAAAGATGCGGTTTTAAAGAATAAATAAAAAAGCGGTATGGAGGGATTTCAATGGAAGTGTTTTGGTTTATTCCGACGCATGGGGACAGCCGGTATCTGGGGACGACCAAGGGCGCACGTGCAGTCGATTTTCAGTATATGAAGCAGATTGCGGAAGCGGCGGACCGTCTTGGTTTCGGAGGTGTTCTTCTGCCGACAGGCAAGTCTTGCGAGGATGCTTGGGTAACGGCATCTTCCCTGATCTCTTCGACCGAGAAGCTGAAGTTTCTTGTAGCGGTCCGTCCGGGGCTGATGTCTCCGACTTTGGCGGCGCGCATGGCGTCCACCTTCGACCGCATCTCCGGCGGCAGGCTTCTTATTAATATAGTGGCGGGAGGAGACCCGGTAGAGCTTGCCGGAGATGGATTGTTCCTCGATCATGATGGCCGTTACGACTTGACCGATGAATTTCTGCATATTTGGCGGAAGGAGCTTTTGGGCGAGGAAGTCGACTTTGAGGGTACCCACCTGCGTGTCAACGGAGCCAAGGTGGTTTACCCGACGATCCAGAAGCCGTATCCTCCGCTCTACTTTGGCGGCTCCTCGCCAGCCGGCCATAAGGTGGCGGCCGAGCATGTCGATGTATATTTGAGCTGGGGCGAGCCTCCGCAACAGGTAAAGGAGAAGATTGAACACGTTCGGGAGCTTGCCGCCAAACAGGGCAGAACGATCCGCTTCGGCATCCGGCTGCACGTGATTGTACGCGAAACGAACGAGGAGGCCTGGAAAGCGGCGAACGAGCTTATCCAATATGTCGATGACGCGACGATTGAAGCGGCGCAAAAAATATTCGAGCGCTTTGATTCCGAAGGGCAGAAGCGCATGGCGCAGCTTCATAGCGGCAGCCGTGCATCTCTGGAAATCAGCCCGAACCTGTGGGCAGGAATCGGTCTTGTCAGGGGAGGCGCCGGGACGGCCCTCGTCGGCGACCCTGAAACGGTTGCCGAACGGATGAAAGAATACGCGGAGCTAGGCATCGAAACGTTCATCCTGTCCGGATATCCGCATCTTGAGGAGGCGTACAGGACGGCGGAGCTGTTGTTCCCGCTGCTGCCTCTTGACCGGCCTCAGGGCACGTCGGAAAGACAAGGATATGTCAGTCCGTTCGGCGAATTGATCGCCAATAACGAGCTTCCGGGCGAGGTCGCGGAAAACCGTGCGAAAGAGGTGGCGGAATATGCAGGGAAAAAGAACAGTCAGCCTCCTGCGAAAGTGGCAAAATAAATCGTGGTTTGTCTGGATCGTTCCGGCTGCGCTTGTCATTCTATGGCAAATTCTAGGGCAATTAGGAATCATTTCTACACGCATACTGCCGACTCCGGTTGCTGTGGTGAAATCGTTGTTTACTTTGATCGGTAACGGAATGCTCTTTGATTATATTGGAACAAGCACAACCCGTGCGTTGATCGGTTTCGCCATCGGCGGCGGTATAGGGTTAATACTCGGCCTGTTGAACGGCATTGTTCCTCTGGCCGAGAAGCTGATTGACACATCGGTCCAGATGATCCGCAACATTCCGCATCTGGCGCTTATTCCGCTCGTCATCCTCTGGTTCGGCATCGGTGAAGCGGCGAAGCTGTTTCTGGTTGCACTTGGCGTTGCATTCCCGATCTACTTGAATACGTTCCACGGGATCCGTACGGTGGATCCGGGGCTGATTGAGATGGGGAGGGTGTATGGTTTACGGGGGCTGCCGCTCTTCTGGAAAGTCATTCTCCCGGGGGCGCTTCCATCGATTCTTGTTGGTGTTCGTTTCTCGTTGGGCATCATGTGGATCTCTCTCATTGTGGCGGAGACGATTTCCGCCGATTCGGGAATCGGCTATATGGCGATGAACGCCCGCGAATTTATGCAAATGGATATCGTCGTGCTTAGCATTATCCTGTACGCACTGCTTGGCAAGCTGTCCGATTCGATCGCGAAGTATTTCGAAGGATTATTCCTTCAGTGGCATCCGAACTATCGGAAGGGATAAGCAAGGATTGGAAAGGAAGGAGAATGATCATGAAAACTGGAGTGCTGGGCTCTCACTTGGCCATCAACGACGTGAGCAAGCGGTTTGGCGACGTGAGGGTGCTGGAGAAGCTGAACCTGAACATCAAGTCCGGCGAATTTATCGCGATTGTGGGACGGAGCGGCTGCGGCAAGAGTACTCTGCTTCGTCTGGTGGCAGGTTTGGATGAGCCGACGGAAGGAACGCTGCTGCTGGATAAGAAGGAAATCACGGGTATTGATCCGGATACGAGGGTTCTGTTTCAGGACGCAAGGCTGCTGCCTTGGAAGAAAGTGCTGGAGAACGTTCGGATCGGTGTGCGAGACGGAAATAAGGAGCGCGCTTTGGAGGCCCTCCGGATGGTAGGGCTGGAGGATAAAGCGAACGAATGGCCGGGTGTGCTGTCAGGCGGGCAGCGCCAGAGAGTAGCGCTTGCGAGAGCGTTGGCGGGAAACCCGCGGCTGCTCCTTCTTGACGAACCGTTAGGGGCATTGGACGCGTTGACACGCATCGACATGCAGGATTTGATTGAGAAGCTGTGGCAAAAACAGCGGTTCTCTGCCATTCTTGTAACCCACGACGTGAGCGAGGCGGTGGCGCTTGCCGATCGTGTTGTATTGATGAAAGACGGAGCCATCGCGCTCGATGTCGCCATTACGCTTCCTCGGCCGAGGGAGCGGGATAGCGGCTTCGCCTATTTTGAAAAGCTGATTTTGGACCGCGTTATGGAGCGTGATACGAGTTTGGAGCAAGAAGCGCAGTTGAAGGTCTCGTATTCTATTTAAATAAAGATAAATTCGAGGAGATGTGAGAGGATTCAGCTCAACGGCAGCATCGGGGAGATCCGATTCGGGCTGCGGCATTTCTCTAATTGGAACCAATAAGGTGAAAAGCACGAAGCCGGTGTGAGAGATGTTGGGAATACTGGAAAAGGAGAAAATGATTGCAAATGGTCCTTTTGAAAGAAGGGGAAGTGGATGAGTACCCGCAGCAAACCGTAGTACGTATCTCGAATGAAAAGTTAACCATGCAGGTAATGGAGGAATCCCCGGTTAACTGGCCGGATCTGATGTTTATGGGGTACTGCTGCGAGTCTTTCCAAATCAATCGGGGGATCTATAATACGGCGGAGATCTGGTTGTACCGCAGAGGCTTTACGGATATTCGGGCAAGAAGAACCATACTGCTTCGTTTCTTTACTTTTGCCGTCAGCCGCGTTCAGAAGGATAGTAATAAGAAGTTTATCCGATTTGGCAGCGGAGGGTTGACGGAATGCCTGGAGGCGTTTATGCAAAGCGTATCGAACAAAGTAGGGCCATCATAAGGAAGTAAAAGCTTAATGCTGCTGTATACAACCCGAATACGACCGGAAAACCGGAGGCGAACCACAGGAAGTGGAGAGCCTCCTTTTTATTTAGCCGACAATAGAGATTGTTCCATTTGCAGAATTTGGGAAGCATTATGATTTGACGAAAGGTCGGGGACACAACAAATATGCCGTTTTCGTGATAAAGCCATCAGCCACGGGCAGGTCCCCTGTCTTTATAAAACATTTGCGGAAAGAGGGATTAGCATGTCATTAAAATTCGCCTATTGGGTACCCAATGTAAGCGGAGGATTGGTCATTTCCAAGATTCCTCAAAAAACGGGCTGGACGTTTGAGGACAATGCGAGATATGCCAAACAGGCGGAAGAAGCGGGCTTCGAATACGCATTGCTTCAGACCCGGTTTATCGCCAGTTATGGAGCCGAAAATCAATTGGAAGCCATTACTCTCGCATCGGCTTTGGCAGCCGTCACCACGAAACTGAAGCTGATTGCCGCCGTTCTTCCGGGGCTATGGCATCCAGGTCCGATCGCTAAGGCCATCTCCACGCTAGATGAAATCAGTAAAGGTCGTGCGGCGGTTAATGTCGTCAGCGGGTGGTTTAAGGGAGAATTTTACGGCTACGGGGAACCATGGCTGGATCATGACGAGCGTTACCGCCGATCCGAGGAGTTTATCAGGGTGCTGAAGCAATTATGGACGGAAGAGGAAACGAGCTTTCGGGGCGATTTTTACAGAATCAACGGGGCTCCTCTCAAACCGAAGCCCGAGGTCCTCCCGCCGGTGTTCCAGGGCGGTAATTCGTTCGCCGCGCGCCAAATGGCAGCCCGTGTTTCGGACTGGTATTTCATGAACGGCAATACGGCAGATGGCTTCCGGAAACAAATCGCTGAAGTGAATCAGCTGGCCGCCGAACATCAGCGGAGGCTGAAATTCGGAGTCAATGCCTTTGTCATTGTAAGGGATACGGAGGAAGAAGCGCAGCGAGTGCTGCGGGATATTATCCGTTACGCGGATGAAGAAGCGGTAGAAGGATTTCGGAGTCAGGTCCAATTCGCCGGCAAGGCTTCTCCTGAAAGGGAGGGAATGTGGGCAAACTCTAATTTTGACGATTTGGTACAATATAACGACGGTTTTAAGACAGGCTTGATCGGAACGGCCGAACAGGTCGCAGACCGCATCATTGAGCTGAAAAAAATTGGTGTCAACCTCATCCTTACCGGGTTCTTGCATTACGATGAAGATATTCGTATTTTTGGAGAGAAGGTCATTCCGCTTGTCAGAGCAAAGGAAGCCGCACTTCTGAGCGCTGCTGCTCAATAATACAATCAAGGAGAGGAGTGAATGGAGTTGAGTATTCAAGCCAATACCTTGGATCAGAGATTCGATTATGATACGATTCGTAGACAAATCCGTGAATTCGTCGAGACGGACATCAAACCGAGAGCGGAAACGATCGATCGGGAAGGGGCTTTTCCCAGAGAGAACCTTCTGGCGCTTGCGGAAGCGGGTTGGAACAGTGTGTTAATCCCTGAGCAATGGGGTGGTCAGGGACTTGATCACGTGGCCTTCGCCATTGCTACGGAAGAAATCGCAAAAGGGTGTGCGTCAACGTCACTTGTATATGTAATGCATGTAGGCGCGGTGCAGACGATCGTTTTATACGGGAACGACGACCAAAAGGAAAGATGGTTGAAGCCCGTTCGCCAGGGAAGGATCGGAACGTATTCGACAAGCGAAAAAGCTTCCGGGGGCCACTGGTGGTATAATTTCAGCGAAGCCGCCCGTGATGGAGAGGACTACATTATAAACGCTGAAAAATCGTTCACAACAAGCGCGGGTCAAGCCGATTTCTACATCTTCCAAACCAAATCCCCCGGCGCGCAAACGCCGACGGACGTCAGCTTTTTTATCGTGGACGGCAAGCTTCCGGGAATCAACGCCGGCGTTTGGGACGCATTGGGGGTTAGAGGAAACCACAGCGGTCCGATAAAATACGACGGCGTCCGGATTCGCCCGGAAGATAAACTGGGCTTGGAGGGACAAGGTCGCGAAATTTTGGAAAGCGGCGTTTCACCCGTTTACCTCATAGGCCTCGGTTCGACGTGGTTGGGGGTAGCTGAGGCTGCGTTGGAATCGGCTGTTGACTATGTGAAAGCAATGGTGCATCGTGATTTTAATAAAAGACTGGCGGATTACCAAGTCATTCGCCAGCAACTTGCCGAGGTCAAGGTATTAATTGAAAGTTTGAAGCCGTGGCAGCTTTCCCTGGCTAAACAATTAGACGCACTTCAAGCACAAGGGCGGCAGCAGGTTGAACTGCTTCTGCCGCTGGTCGAATTTAAAATTCATGCGGCCGAGGTTGCGAACAAAGCGGCGAAAGCGGCGTTGGACGTAACCGGCGGCTATGGTTACAAACGAGGCATATTTGAAAGACTTTACCGCGATGCCAGGGCGGGGATTGCCATGGGACCATCGAATAATATTGCTCGCGAATGGATTGGAAAAGCTCTGGTAGGATTGCCTCTCGAATTGTGGTACGAGGGAGGGGATTAACGTTCAATAAACCGTGCTCGATTGAATCATTCTTTCATGTATCATTGCTGCAAGCGCATCAATATAATCAGCGGAATCGTTCAGAAATTCGGTGGAAACAAACTCCAATCCGCAAGCTTCCGCTTTAAGCTGGCTATTGATTCTGCAATCGAATATCGCCTCGACATTTTCCGTTAAAGATAACAAGTCGCAGACGACAACAGCTTTGCCGCCTTCCTGTGCCACTTCCTCCATCCTGTCAAACACATCCGGTTTCAGCCATGTCTGGGGTGCAGGACCTGCGCTTCGATAGGCAAGCATCCAATGTTGGCAGGTTGCTTGATCTGCTACGACCTTAGCCAGTTCAGAGAATGCTTGAATAAATTCGATATTTGCTTGCGGTGAACCAGGCTGACTGTGCGCAGTAAACAAAACGGTTGCCTTTGAACGGTTCGTCGATGATAGCCATTGATGGGCCGTTCGAAGGCGAAGGCTGATCGCTTCCACCAGACTTGGAAACAGGTGCCAATCATTTACGGTCATAGCTTGTATTGGTCGGTCATGAGTCCGACCGGCGGCGGGAAGCCTTACGGCAATATTGAGAAGGGGATTGAAAAGCATTACGGCAGCTTTGAACAGGTGAAATGCCGATTCTGGTCGTCGATGTATGGGTGCATGCCGATTATTTGCAATATCAGAACAAAAGGCCGGATTTTTTATCATCATGGTGGAATGTAGTCAACTGGGAGGAAGTCAATCGCCGCTATAACGAAGCGATCCGTTAATCGTCATAACCTAAACTTTGCAAAAGCGGCAAGCTGCTTTTTGCAAAGTTTTTTAGCTTTAAACGTTTGATCTTGCTATGGAAGGGAGGATATCCATGAACGAACGCGCGGCTCCTCCTTTACGGGAACCATCGACAAGGTGGGAAATTTTGATGCTGCTCAAGAAGCACGGTTCAGTAAGTGTCCAGGAAATGTCGGACTATCTGGGGTTAACGGGAATGGCCATTCGCCGGCATCTCAATGCTTTGCAAAAGGAGAATTATATCCGGACCTCCAACGTACGTCATCGTACCGGAAGACCGTTGTTCGTAGATGGTCTTTCGGTTTTTGCCGAACCGTTGTTTCCGAATCAATACGATGTACTTGCCACGGAATTGATGGATGAGCTCCATGACATGTTCGATGATTCGTTTGTCGGCAAACTATTTGAGCGGAGAATGAAATCTCATAACCTCGTGATCCGTAAGAGAATCGAGAGCTTTTACACTCGGTTCTTTTTCTTTTGTTGAATCTTGCGCCCATCCGGTATGGTCAGAATTTGCTTTACAATATAGCATTTTAATTTTATTGTGAAGATAGACGATAAAAAAAGGAAGAGCAGGAAATCGTTCTGTTTTGAATAATCCAGTCGAACAATAGAAATGAGTGGATCACATGAACCAAAAAGTGGTGTTAGCTGGCGGGACGGGGTTTATCGGAAAATATTTGGAGAGAAAATTTTTGGAACTGGGATATGAAGTGAAGATCATTTCCAGACAAGACCATCATATCTCATGGAACGATCATGCAGGAATAGCAGATGCTTTGGAAGCTTCCGGGATGCTGATTAATCTTGCAGGGAAGTCCGTCAACTGCCGCTACAACTCTAGAAATAAGGAAGAGATCCTGCAATCGAGAACAGAGACTACCCGCATACTTGGAAATGCCATCTTGGAATGCAAAAACCCTCCTTCGTTATGGATCAATTCCAGTACGGCTACGATTTATCGACATGCGGAAGACCGGCCGATGACCGAGGATCATGGTGAAATCGGATCAGGGTTCTCCGTTGATGTAGCCAAAGCATGGGAGAACGCATTCTTTTCTTTTCAATTACCCCAAACCAGACAAGCGGCCTTAAGAATAGCCATTGTATTAGGGGAGAGCGGGGGAGTTATCCATCCGATCCGAAACCTGGTCCGATTCGGACTTGGAGGTGCCCAGGGTTCGGGAAATCAAATGTTTAGTTGGATTCATATCGAGGATTTATATCGTATTATTCTCTTTCTTAGAGATAAAGAAGAACTGAGCGGGGTGTTCAATTGTTCATCGCCTCACCCTGTCACCAATCGTGAGCTCATGCATCAATTCCGTAAAGCGATGAATATGAGAATAGGACTGCCATCCCCCCAATGGCTGCTTGAAATAGGTGCCTATGTCATAAAAACGGAAACCGAATTGGTTTTGAAAAGCCGTTGGGTTATTCCCGAGAGGCTGGAGAGAGAAGGATTTACGTTCAAATTCGATACATTGGATAAGGCGCTTGAAGATATTTTACATAGGTCGCATTCGTAAAAGGCCTGCCTGTCCAACCCGCTGCTGCATTCTATAAAGTAGGTGAACGAACTGTTCAGCTTAACGATCATGAAAATCGTGATTTCCGTTCTCATCGTATTTGGATTGGCGGAGATTTCCAAAAGAGCAAATCCTCATCTGGCCGGGATGATCTCTGGGATTCCATTGGGTACGGGACTCTCCATATATTTTATTTCTTTGGAGCAGGGGATTGATTTTACGATTCGCGGGATACCTTGGGGGATTGCCGGGTTAGCTGCCGCTCTTGTGTTTTGTTTCGTTTATCTTGTCATATCCGGAAGTCTTGCATTGAATTGGAAAGGAACCGTTATTTTCTTATCATCCACGGGTGGTATTTTTGCCTTTTTATTGTCAGGTTATTTTATTTATTCATTGGAAGTAAACGTGGCATCGGCTTCTTTTATATTTTTTGCGGTATTCATGTTAAATCTGATCCTGATGAAGAAACTGGTCCGCCAGCAGGGGAAGGGTTCGGGAACCAAAAGCACGGGAATGCAGTATTTCATCAGAGGTATAACGGTTGGAGTGATTTTAATCCTGATCACCGGAACGGCCTCTATGGTCGGCAGCAAATGGGCCAATATTTTAAGTTCATTTCCCTCTACCCTTTTTCCGCTCATTGTCGTACTGCATTACGAAGACGATCATCGGCTTTTTCCATACGTCATTTATGGATATTCGTATAGTATAACAGCGTTATTTATATTCTATATCGCTTATTTGTTCGTTGTTCCCATCTATGGACTTCATGCGGGTTATATTTTGATTTATGCCATTTGTGCCGTGTATCTCTATTTGCTCCAAAAATTACGAATGCGTTTCGGATCCGCTCGTTGAGGAGAGCGGCTTTCTCGTATACAAACGAGGAGGATGCTAAATGGCTTTTCCGCATCGGCTCTGGCCTATTGCCAGGGTCTTTTGTTGTTTCCATTCCTTCAACGACCGATGCCGCAGGTAAAATATAATTGATAATGAGAATCGTTATTAATATAATAAACTTATCCGAAAAAGGTAATGAATTCAAAAAAATAACAGGTGGTGGGAGAGTTGCTATTTCAGTATCATACCTTACTTTGGAATCATGCGGCTCTCAGGGTGCAGGACGTACGTCATGCCATCCTGCAGCCGGGCGAAAGCCTGCGCGCATATCAGCTTCCAGCCAGCGTATTTCTGTATACTGTTCGCGGTAAGGCACATGTGTTGATTGATGAGAATGAGTATGCCGTGGATCGGTGCTATGTTTGTCATGCCGGCAAAGGTGCTTTTCTGGATATTGCACAGGTAGTGGAGGCATTCGAATATTACCTGGTATTTTATACAGCGGTCTTGACCACGCCATACTGCCAAAAATTGGTGCATCGGCATCAAACAAGCAATCCTTTTCAGGTACAATACGGTTTTGCGCCCCAGTTTCCGACACCGCTCTTTTTGGGAATAGAGCAAATGAACCGACAATGGCAGCAAATCGGCACGCTGGAGCAGTTCCATGTCAAAGCCTTGTTCCATCAATTTGTTTATGAATTGCTGCATCAGCTGCAGGAGCAGGGAGGCGAGACGACTCAACCGAACCTGGTTGCCCAAGCGATGCGATATATTGAGGGACGTTACGCCGAGCCGATTACGCTGAATTCATTGGCAGCTGTGCTGGATTGCAACGCGCGACAATTGCAGCGGTTATTCAAAGCGAGGCTGCATGTGGGTCCGATCGAGTATTTGATTCAGGTGCGTCTGGACAAAGCCAAGGCATTGCTGCAGCAGACGAATGTCCCGTTAAAACAAATTGCCGAGGCCGTCGGTTATACGGACAGTTACTATTTTAGCCGGATGTTTAAAAAATACATGGGGGTTTCTCCCAGTCTATTCAAGGAACGGGCATGGCAGCGGAACGATCGTCGCCATAATCCATCTCGTCTGTCGCAATTCCCTATTGTTGCCAGAAGATTGCGAAGATATAGTGATATTGGTGATGATGAAAATCATTATCAATACAAAAACGAAGGGGCTATACACATGTATAGAAGTTCAAAAGCGTCATTGGCCATCAGTTTGATGCTCAGTCTTGTTTTGCTGCTAGGCGCATGCTCGGGCACATCTGGTGGAGGAGGGGCCTCCCCGACCAACAGCGTTAATGTGCAGCCGGCCGTCACTCGCGGCGAAGCGGATAATGCCAATACAGCGGGGAAAACGGCGGAAAGCACGCAGCGCAGCATTCAGCACCTTAAAGGCGAACTGGTTCTCGAACAAAAGCCTGAAAAAATTGTGGTGCTGGACTACCAGTATATCGATCAACTGCTCGCGTTGGGAGAGCAGCCGATCGGAAGTGTCATCGCTACGAGCGACAGCTCGGTATTCCCGGAATATCTGACGGATAAGCTGGATGATGTTAAGGTGTTAGGAACGAAGGAGGAGCCTAATTTGGAGGCGATTATCGAGGCGGCTCCAGATCTCATTATTTGTACGGAGTTTCAGGAGAAAGTTTACGAGAAATTAATCAAGATCGCGCCGACACTGATGTTTGACAGAAATGAAGACTGGCGCACGATGCTCCTCAAGTTCGGTCAAATTGTCGCCAAGGAACAGGAAGCGCAGAAGGTGCTCGAAGGATACGATCAAAAAATTGCCGATCTAAAGGCTGCGTTGGCAGACAAGCTGAACGGGCAGACCGTTGCTTTGATCCGTCCGCGCGATAACATGATCCGGCTGCATACGACGGGACATCGTACTGCAGAGATTTTGTATCGTGATCTCGGTCTTTCAGCGCCGAAAATGGCAGTGAATAACGAGCAGACCAGCTTGCCCATTTCGTTAGAGGTCATGCCGGAATTGAACGCGGATCACCTCTTTGTCTTAAAAGATGATTCCAATACGGAGTTAACGGATGAATTTCAAAAGACATCCGTCTGGAAAGGCCTGAATGCGGTACAAGCCAATCAGGTCTATACGGTCAACACGACGATGTGGATCGGCTATTACGGTCCTATTGCCATCAATCTGGTCGTGGATGAAATTGCAGAAGCGCTATTGTAGATAATACAGAGATATTGCCATCTATTGGTGAACGATAGGCCGCTGATTGTCTATGGAGGTATCACAGCCCGCCAATGTAAAGCTTTAAACTAAGTAAGACATAATGGGAAGGGGAGCAACCTGAGTCGCTTCCTTTTTTTTATCCTTGCGAATTTTTATTGCTGAATGGTGAGGGGAGAGCATGTCCAAAAGCACAATAAGACTGACGATCGATTCCAGTTCAAAAGATGACCAGGATCGCGCCAAGCTCAGCGAGCTGCATCAAATCGTTGTTGATCAGGTGATTCGATTGGAAATGAAAGAATACGTGAAAGTAACATTGGAATATGTAGGCGCCGGGCGTATCATGCAATCGGCGGAGAGACCCAACGATGAGGAAAGCGTCGAATCGTTGGATATGACCGCGTTGAGCCAGAGACAACAGCAAATCGCGGAAATGCTGTGCAATCATTACTCGATTAAGAGAATTGCCGATGAACTTTATATCAGCGTCAATACGGTAAAAAAACATATTCAGAACATGAAGAAAGCGTTGGATATCGATTCGGCGGGTGCGGATTTTCTTTACACATTGAAGCAGATGATGGATAGGGAGAGCAAGGACGGAGGAAAAACATACTTCATTTAGATCATCTAGATTATTCGATTGGAGAATTTACTCTATCTGGACTTACTGCTATTCTAAAAACAGACATCGATGATAATGATTATCATTATTATCGATTCTGTACTTTTCCGGAGGAGGACGGATATCGTGAACGCTTATGTTGCTGAAAAATCAAAAAATGACCCCTATCTTCAGAGTCAGGCAGCTCGGGAATCCAATGCTAGATCTTACCCCAGGCGAATCCCGATCGCGATTCTTGAGGCGGAAGGCATTTATGTAAAAGATATGGACGGCAAAGTTTATTACGATTGTCTTGCCGGAGCCGGAACGCTTGCATTAGGCCATAATCATCCTGTCGTCATCGACGCGATTAAAACGATGCTGGACAGCAAACGGCCGCTGCACACCCTTGATTTGACAACCCCGCTGAAGGAGCAATTTGTGGATGAATTATTTTCAAGCTTGCCTGAGGCATTTGCCAAAGATGCGCGCATCCAGTTTTGCGGGCCGACAGGAGGCGATGCGATTGAAGCGGCGATTAAGCTGGTAAAAACGGCAACAGGCCATCGCAGCATTCTCTCGTTTCAAGGAGGATACCATGGCTCGACGCACGGAACGATGAGTCTAAGCGGGACGCTTGGACAAAAAGAAAGGGTCCACGGATTAATCCCGGATGTACACTTCCTGCCGTATCCTTACGCCTATCGCTGCCCGTTTGGTGTCGGCGGGGAGCAGACTCATCGGATTAGCAGCCGTTATATCGAGAATTTGCTAAACGATCCTGAAAGCGGCGTTGTCTCTCCTTGCGGAATGATATTTGAAGCGGTGCAGGGGGAAGGCGGTTCTATTCCCGCGCCGGTCGAATGGATCCGGGAGATGCGCCGGATTACGCAGGAAAAAAACATCCCTCTGATTATTGACGAAGTGCAGACGGGACTTGGGAGAACCGGAAAAATGTTCGCTTTCGAACATGCCGGCATTCTCCCTGATGTGCTGGTCCTTTCGAAGGCCATCGGCGGAAGTCTGCCGCTATCGGTTGTGATTTATCATAAAAAGCTGGATACCTGGAAACCGGGAGCGCATATCGGGACGTTTCGGGGCAATCAAATGGCTATGGCGGCCGGACTGGCAACATTGAAATATATAAAAGAAAACGATATCGCAACCAAAGCAGAGCAATTGGGAAATCGGTTGAGGGATCGTTTAAACGAGCTGAAATCGAAAGTGGAATTTATCGGAGATGTCCGCGGTCGCGGTTTAATGATCGGCGTAGAGATCGTGAATGCCAATGAGGAGCCTGACAAGCTGGGGCATTTTCCGGCTTATCCCAAGCTGGCAAGCCGCATTCAGCAGGAATGTCTCCACAGGGGATTGATCCTGGAGATTGGAGGCAGGCATTCCGCCGTTATGCGTTTTTTGCCGCCATTAATCGTAACGGAACAGCAAATCGATGAAATTGCACGGATTTTCAGTGAAGCCTGCCATGCGTCTTGCGCTGCCCTGCATGCGGGAGAGTATGTTTGATCCGGAAGCGAAACTGGCGAAACCTAAAGAGAGTAATTCGGATGACGGTTGGATGAGAAAGGAGAGAACGAATACGAATGCTGCAGCAGCAAACGGATGCAACCACCTCCGTGAGAAGTGTGGAGCTGGCGGCAAAGGCGACCATGCGCGCCTTGCTGAATAGTTATCTCAGGGAGATCGGAGTAATCGATCCACGGGCCTTAAAGCTTGGTCAAAGGAATCCCCTTCCTGAGCCAGGAGAAGCGGTCGTCATCAAGCTTCCCTCGACCGGGAAGACCATCACGGGGACTTTGACTTATTACTCTGTGATCGGACAGCATGCTTACGGATCTGCATTTAATGAAGTGAGTTCAGACGGAACGCTTCGGAAGCTGGATATTCATCGGTTGATTTCACTGCTGCTTGAAGAGCTGAGCCATCTCGAAGCTTTTGACAAACGCGGGGCTCATCTGAATCACATGAAGGCGCGCATCGAAAACAGTCTCCGCAAGATGAGCATGTATATCGAGTACGAATGGAACCAACGGCATTCCATAGCGGACAAGAAGCCGGATTGCGTCCGTTCCGAGCAATCGCTTTATTTCGGTCATCCCTTTCATCCCTATCCGAAATGCTCGGAAGGGTTCGCCGATGAGGAGCTTGCGCAGTACAGTCCTGAAATGGGCGCTTCTTTTCAATTGAGTTACTTTGCCGTCCGAAAGGAATTGGTTTATGAAGAATGGCTTGATGGAGAAGCTCAAGCGCTGCCGCCGGCTGTGATGGCACATGCCCAGCAACAATTGGGCGATAAAGTAAGCGAGTATGTGCTGGTGCCCATGCATCCCTGGCAGGCAAACTATGTTGTGCGGCTGCCGGAGGTTCAGGAATTGATGAATCTGTCCGCCATTATTCGTCTGGGTCCATCCGGTCCCGTGGTATATCCGACTTCTTCGGTAAGAACAGTGTGGGATCCGGAGGGGGGATACGGATATAAACTGCCGCTGAATGTTCGGATCACCAACTTGATACGCGAAAATACGCGGGAACAAACGAAACGGACCATGGATGCCGCCAACGTGATTCACCGGTTACAAAACGAGCTGAACACGGAGCATTTCAAAATTATTTCGGAAACGGGCTACAGCAGAGTCGGATTCGATTCGGTTTCAGAAGATTGGTCATCGAGCTTTACGGTCATCTACCGGCCCTTGGCCGTGCCGCATGCCGCTACATTTGTCATGGCCTCCTTATTGGAAAGCTTTCCGGGAGAAGAGGAGCCCAAGCTGATTCAAGCGATCAGGCAAAACGATCAAGGACGGCTGCCTGATTTAACTTATTGGCTGGAATGCTATTTGCACATCTCCATGCTGCCGCTTCTTCGCATTTTAGCCGGGAAAGGGATCAGCTTTGAAGCGCATTTGCAAAATTCCCTGCTGACCCTGAAGAACGGACTGCCCGATTGCTATTATGTGCGGGATCTCGAAGGGGTCAGCATCGACCGTCATAAAGCAGCCGAAGCAGGCTGGATCCCTACGCTGATTGAAGATCACAGCCCTGTCCTCTATGAAGAAGCCAAAGCTTGGATGAGGACCAAGTATTATTTCTTTGTGAATCACCTGGGTTCGCTGATCCATACGATTGCGGCTTACTGCAGGGAGGACGAGGAACGCTACTGGGGCATCGTCAACCATTTGCTCGAACAGGAAAAATCGGGAGCTGACGAACGGCTGCTTGCCTACATCGACGATTTATTGTACAGCGATGTTTTGCCGGCCAAAGCGAATTTTACAAGCTGCTTTCTGTCCAAAGGAGAGATGCCATTGTTTGTCAATATTCCCAATCCCATCAAGGGACAAGCCTAAATGAATACGCGGTCCCGGCCGAACCCAAAAATCGGGAAGCTTGTAAAAATAGGGCGTTCCGTTTCCAAAGTCGTTAACATTCCTATTTTATGGGACAGACATCCAATGCCCGCTTTCCCATAAGGTTTAACGGCCTTTTAAAATGAGAAAGGAATGTGTCGTCACCGTGGAAAAGTGGAAACGAAATTTGTTCATTTTGTACGTAGGGCAATTTCTGGCGATGGCTTCAATGAGCTGCGTCACCCCGTTTTTACCGCTTTATTTGCAGGAATTAGGGCTTACCGATCCGGAAGAAGTTCGCTGGTGGACGGGCATAATTTATGCCGCCAACCTGCTGACGGCCTTTATTTTTTCACCGATTTGGGGAAAGATTGCAGACCGCTACGGACGCAAGCTCATGCTTGTCCGTTCCGGAATTGGCATGGCCGTCACCATTACGCTGATGGGGTTGGCCACCAGCCATATTCACTTGCTGATCCTGCGTTTATTAAACGGGATGATGGCCGGATTCGGTCCGGCCGCCATCGCCTTGACAGCCACGAACACGCCCAAGGAGCGGAGCGGGTATGCATTGGGGATTTTGCATTCCGGATCTGTGGCCGGAACCATGTGCGGCCCTTTATTGGGCGGATTGATGGCCGACTGGTTCGGGTTCGCCGCCGTCTTTTTCTTTACCGGTGTAAGTATTTTCATAGCGGCATTGATCGTCATCTTTTTGGTCAAAGAAAACTTTGAGAAACAAGACCGGAAAGAAAAGACAAACTTTGTGCAAGATTTCAGGAAAATCGTATCCCGAAAACCAATTGCATCCCTGTTTGTCTCCGCATCCATCATTCGATCGGCCATGGTGGGCACCTTGCCTTTCATCCCGCTGTATGTCCAGTCCTTGGCGCCGAGTCAGGATAATCTGTTCTTTTTGGCCGGGATTACGGCGGCGTCGATGGGGATGGCTAACATGATTACCGCCCCGCAGCTGGGGAAATTAGGGGACAAGTACGGCTCGCATAAAGTGTTAATCTGCGCCGCATTCGGAGCGATCCTGTTCTCTGTTCCGCAGGCATTTGTCCAGGAACTGTGGCAGCTCATCGTGCTGCGTTTCTGTACGGGGGCGTGCCTTGGCGGGATGATGCCTTCAATCCATGTTCTCGTTCGTCATTTTGCGCCGAAAGGGATGGAAAGCCGGACCTACAGCTATGTCAATTGTGCCATATTTCTTGGCGGGATGGCAGGGGCGCTCGGCATGGGAGCCGTCGCTTCCCGGTTCGGATTACCGTCGATCTTTATTTGCTCCGCTTTTCTTTTGCTGCTCAACAATGGCTTGATGAAATTCACTCTCCCTGACGCCAACCGTTACAGCAAGCCGGTCGGCATGGCCGGTGTGCAGGATAATAACCGCAGCGGGGAGGTGAAATAATCCGGGAACGAATGGAATCAAAGCGAAACGCTTCATGGAGATGAAATGGATGATGCCATATTACTTTCGAACGATGGGAGCCGTGAACTGATGAGTGTGTTAGAACCATTACAGCGCGGAGAAGAGAAGGATTGGATTCGTGCTTATTCGTCCGAAATTTATGCTAAAGTGGAACAACGAGTCCTTTGTCAGCTGATCGAGGCGGTGCTTTATGAAGAAATTGCCGTTCCCCTTCATGGGCTTCCCGTGTCCGGAGATTTCGAGGATCGCCTTGTTCTCCCGGGAAAAACAAACGAAGGGGAACCCGTTGAATATATGTTTGAGGGCAAACGCCAATTCAGTTTCGGCCGTTTTCGCATAAAGAAAGGAACGGTAAGACGCAAGGAAGCAAAGGAAGACCCGACTGCGGCAACGTTGTCCGGATTTGTGGAAGAAGTGCTCGGTCAGGTTCAAAAAAATGAACGTTTGGCGATGCTGCTGCAAGAACTGGAACATACGCTGGTAAAAGATTTGCAGGCCCAATACCATAAGTCCGTCGCTCCAATACCGGAAACGCCATGGGATTACGATGATCTGGAAAGCGATTTGGACGGCCATCCGTATCATCCGTGCTACAAATCGCGGATCGGCTATAGCTTGGGGGACAATGCCTTATACGGACCGGAATTTAAAACAAAACTAAAGCCGGTATGGTTGGCGGTCTCCAAATCGCAGAGCCTGATTTCTTTATCGGAAGGAACAGACTACAACTCATTTATACAGCATGAACTCGGGAAACCTGCGTATGAAGCCTTTGTTTCTTTGCTTAATGAAAAGGGGCTGGATGCCGGCGATTACTGGTTTATGCCCGTTCATCCCTGGCAGTGGGAGCACATGATTCTGCCGTACTTTCATCGTCAGCTATCCGAAAAGAAAATCGTCCGGCTTGGCAACGGTTCCGACGAGTACCGTCCGCAGCAGTCTATACGCAGCTGGGCCAATCATTCCCACAAAGAGAAAGCGTACATGAAGCTGGCGCTGAATATCACCAATACATCAACGAAACGAATATTGGCGAAGCATACCGTGATGAACGCGCCCCTCGTTTCGGATTGGCTGCTGTCTCTAACCAGGGATGACGAAACCGCTCGAAGACTCGATTTTGTTTTTTTAGCTGAATTTGCGGGAATTTCCTTTGATTACGAGAAGCTTCCGTCCACTGTACAACTGCAAACCTATGGGAACTTGGGTGTGATTTGGAGGAAGAGTCTATACTGCTATTTAAGAGACGATGAAGAAGCGGTTCCGTTCAGTGCGCTCTGCCACATGGCCGGAGAGCAGCCATGGATTGAACCGTGGGTTCGCAGGTACGGGTTGGAAAACTGGACGCGCTGGCTGCTGGAGGTTGCGATAACCCCTATCATTCATATGTTGTACGCACACGGAATAGCTATGGAGTCCCACGCTCAAAATATAATTCTCATTCATAAAGAGGGACGTCCTTGCCGTCTGGCGTTGAAAGATTTTCACGATGGAGTTCGGTTTTCCAAACAGCATCTGGGACAACCGGAAGTTTGTCCCGATCTTCATCCGGAGCCCGCTCATCATCGCGCTTTAAATCGTCATTCCTTCATACAAACCGATGATCTCCCGGCGGTCAAAGACTTTGTGCACAGCGCGTTTTTCTTTGTGTGCATAAGCGAGCTGTGCATGTTTTTAAACGAACAGTACGGGCTTCAGGAAACGGATTTTTGGGAAATGGTTGCCCGGGTGATTTATCTCTATCAGGATGAGCATCCGCAATACAGCCAAAATTTCGAGCACTATGATCTGTTCTCGGAAACGATTCAAATCGAACAATTGGCAAGAAGGCGGCTGTGGAAAGACGCGGAGGTCGATCCAAAGTCCGTACCGAATCCCCTATATCCATACCGGACAATCAGAGGAGGGAGAGTATGACGACGGAACATAAGGGTCCCGATTCCCGCGCACATTCGAAGGAAGCGGCTGATGAAGCCGATTGCCGGGTCATGGAAGACTTGGTCAATGCATTGCTTGCGGAAACATTTTTTGACGAACACGACGAGGTGAACCTTCTATCCCAAACTGAATGGGAGTTCATGGTTCGCGGTCACATGGGACTGGCCGCAGCAGACCGGCAATTCGGTTCTTTACATCCTAAGGCAAGCGTCTATTGCTGGCGGCTGGATGATTATCATGAGGCCATGATTGTTTTTCCTGTACATCCTGCAATCTTGCAGCCATACCGCTTTGAGGCATCCGCAGGCATGTACGAAGTGCGTATAGAGGAGAACCATACGGTCTATCTGAAAAAGCTCGATCCGTTGGGGCTGATGCGGCATATCGTTCATCTTTACGGGAAAGATCCGGCCGCCATAGATGCCGGCGGAGCGGACCGCTTTATGAATATGCTCGATCAAACATTGCTGCAAATGTCCTGGTCTCTTGAAAACAAACAACCGTCGGCAGGAATACTGGGTTTGCCTTCGGCAGCTTCATTATTGGAGCTGGAGAGAAAGGCGGCTTTTCGCGACCGGCCTTTCCACCCTGTCTCCAAAGTCAAGCTGGGTTGGACGCAGGAAGATTACCGCAACTATACAGCCGAATTTGCCCGGCCGATTCAACTGAACTGGATGGCGGTGAAACGCCGGTATCTCGTTAGCGGCTTGGATGAACATTCCATTGAAGACCAATATAAGCAGGCAGAAACAGGGGGGGTAGCTCCGGCGGATCTGCTGCTTGCCGAAGACCAGAAAGCCGGGATCCGTGAGGAAATGGACAGGCGAGGGCTGAGTACGGAGGAGTTTGTACCTGTTCCCGTCCACCCGTGGCAAATGTCTACCGTATTGCCTGGACAACTGCAAGAGGAAATCGGCAAAGGGATTTGCATACCGTTAAACGTTGAAGCGGGCACCTTTTACGCCACTTCTTCCTTACGGTCATTGATGCCCGCCAATGGAGGCCAGTTACACGTCAAGCTTCCGCTGGGCATGCATTCCCTGGGCGGACTTCGCTATCTTTCGGCCATTAAGCTTATGAATGGACAGCGCGCGGAACGACTGATGAGACAAGCGCTGGAACGGGACCCCGTCTTGAAAAAACGGCTGCTTCTATGCGATGAAACCGTTTGGTGGGCTTATCTGCCTGAAAACAGAGACTTGTTTGCCGATCCTCCCAGACATTTGTCCGCCATGATAAGACAATACCCTCCGGAAATCACAGATCATGAACATGTACGTTTAGTGCCCATGTCGTCTCTGACGGTTTTCGATAGGGACAGGAAGGGGCATTTGTTTGACGAATGGCTGCGCATGACAGGACTGGAAGTCAATGAATCCTCCGTTTTGCGTTTATTCAAAGAGGCTTTGCTGCCTTATTTTGAAATATGTTTCCGTTTGTTCCGACTGGGGATGATGCCTGAAGTTCATGGACAAAACTCCATACTAATCTTGAACCGGGGGAAAATAGAAGGTCTGCTGCTTCGCGATCATGATGCGCTGCGTTTGCATGTGCCCTGGTTAAATGCCAACGGGCTGGAAGATCCCGAGTATCGATTGCGGCCGGGTCATCCGAATTCTCTGTATCATGACACGCCGCATCAGCTGTTCTCCTTTTTCCAAATGCTTGGCATCCAGGTCAACAGTTACGCAATCCTTGACAGCCTGTCACGGTATTACGGCATTAAAGAAGAACGGTTATGGATCGAACTGCAGGAATGTTTGAATCTGGCAATGATTGAGGCTAATGTACCGGATGAGGTGAGGTGCGTACTCGAGGAATGTTTATTCGCCAGGGAACGATGGCCCTGGAAGCAAATCATCCGGCCGCTTCTGAAGCCCAATTCCAGGGTCCCGGGAAGCATGCCCTTTGGGCTCGGAGAAGCGCCGAATCCCTTTAAAGTATGTGCCGGGGCGATAGAAACTTCGGTATGAGGCAGGGCAGGTTAACGAATTCAGGAAAGGAGAGAGGGACGCGTGTTTCGCATTCAGGCCAGAGTACAGGGGGTTACGCCAGAGCTTTTGGAGCTGTACCGGAGTATCAGTACTTCCACCATTGGCCATCTTACGGATTTTGGTTTTCTTAACGGGCTGCAGCCCCTTTTTCGGCCGATCCAACTGATAGGAAACGCGGTTACGGTTCGCATTCCGCATCTTGACTCTGCCGCCATTTCCCATGCCATGGAGCTTGTTCAGCCTGGCGATGTTCTTGTCGTGGATATGTCCGGCGATGGCCAAAGAGCATGCTGGGGAGAATTCAGGACTTACGCTGCGCTGGACAAAAAAGTTTCCGGCGTCATTGTATCCGGGTGCGTCACCGATGTTCGCGCGATAACCGGACTTGGTTTTCCCGTCTATTCGAAAGGAATCAGCGCGCTGACCACACGTTCCCTTAAACTTCAGGGCGAGGTGAACACCACCATAAGCATAGGCGGGGTAAGCATACGTCCCGGCGATTTAATTGTAGGCGATGATGACGGCCTGTTCGCCGTGAACCCGGAAGACGCCGAAGAGATTGGTTATGCGGCCTTGGAGAAACAGCGCAAGGAGGCACTGCGAAGACAAGAGTACGAACATGGCCGGCAATTGGAATCCCCGCCTATAACATCGTAATTAATCCAAGAGCTCTTCAGACAAGATAGAAGAGCTCGATTTGTTGTTTCCAGTCACTGTCCGTTTGCTAATTCCGCTATGCGCCGGTTGACGTTATCCTTATACAGGCCGCCGTGATAGCAGATAATAGTTTCAATGTCGTACTGTACAAATTTTTTCAGAGAGTTTACGGCCAAGTCCGCATCGATACAGTACTGCGGATCGGGCCCAAGCAGCTCTCCGTTTGCCACGATCATAGAGTCCCCGGCGATAAGTGTTTTGCTTTGTATATGATACAGGCTGATATGCCCGGGAGTATGTCCCGGCGTATGAATCACTACGATCCCTCCGCAATAGGGCAATTCTTCTCCGTCGGCTACGGTTTTATCCACTTTTGATTTGGGCGGGTTTTCAAGCACTTGTCTGAAGGCTTTGCGCCACTCCTCCGGCACATTTTCCGGCAAAGAGTCCATAGCTTGGGCTACGGACTCCGGATTTATTTTAAGCAGTCTTTTTTCTCCTTGAATATATGGTTTTTCAACGTCATTGGCCAATACCTCGATAGGTTGAGGCAATACATTGAGAATTGTCGGTAAACTGCCGATATGGTCCAGGTCTTGGTGTGTTATAATGACTTTATTCAGCGTATCCCATGCGATCCCGGACTTCTCTGCTTCTTGGCGAATGAGCGGCCATTGGCCGGGATATCCGGTATCCACCAAAATCGTATGGTCTGTGTCCCAGACCAGGGTAGGATAAATAGTATCCATTCGCCCCATGAAATTGGATGAAACTTCCAATCCTTGTACACCGTTGGTAATGAACATGATGATCCCTCCCCAATATATATTTTGTGGGAATAGGATGAAATCGAAGTAAAAAAATCGCTCACCGATCCCTTGATCGTCAGTGAGCGTATGTTCAGGCTATTCTTGATGGTTGATTTTTTTGAAATGAATCTGCAGTGAGCCGAAAAATACTTTTCCTTGATTGTAATAAAGCTCGCATTGATACCCGTATGGACGCGTGGCGGATTGCAGCAGTTGATAACCCGGGAGCGCTTGAATCAAAGAAGTGATCTGTTCAATGACATGGTTAGGCAATTGGGTGAACATCTTGGCATGAATTCCATCGGCAACCGATATAAAACGGGGAAACGCCGTTTTGTTAAATTGGGAAAGTGCGGCACTGTCCTCGGCGAATCGGAGTATCTCTTTATTGATCCGATTCAGGTTTATGGTTATATTTTTATAAAAGTAAATACCGAAGCCGATTCTGTTCGTTATTGGATTTAAGCATTTTTTCCATGTGAAACTCTTTTCTTCCCAAAAATCGTCCAATTTTTCTGTAATTTTATTCCAGTCGATTCGGGTTGTACATATTTTTTTCATGACTATACTCCTTGGATGGTTTGGTCCCTAAGTCCGCTATTTAAAAGGATTCGAAGCCTGCAAGAGGATTGCGACGGCAGGACTGTCCTGCGATAGAAAATGACAGTGAATTCGAGATTTTGACCACCGGTCCGGAACAGCGCGGCAAGCGGAGCCGGTTACCCGCGAAACATTTTTCCGGAACAGCTATATTTGTTCGTGAATTCCATGTAAAATAAAGAGGTTGTGACACAGTAGAAACGCTGGAACGTTATAAGAAAGCAGCGACATTGCGGTCTTAAACGGAAAGCTTCGGAGGGAGTTTATGCTGCGAACCGGTACAATCAAGGGAATTCTATTCGATATGGACAACACATTATTGCAATCCAACATTGATTTCCCGGCCATGAAGCACGATGTGTATCGTTTTCTGGTCCGCCATAAAGTGATTCCTGCCGAATTTCCCGTACAGGAGCACACGACATCCACCTTGATCGAACACGCCAAAAATACAGGCATGACCGATGAGATGTATGAAACCATAATCAAGATAACGGAAAAACATGAATTAAAAGGGATGGAAGGCGCAGGGCTTGAACCAGGGGTCAGGGAATTGCTGGAAGCTTTGTACAAGAACTATGTTCTAGTCATCGTAACGAATAATTCAGTAACAGCGGCTCGAAAGGCTCTGGAAATCACCCAAATCATAGCGTATTTTGATCTGATCATAGGAAGAGAGCACATGACTTCGCTTAAGCCTTCCCCATCCGGATTTCATTATGCCAAAAAACAATTTGAGCATATCTCGTCCGATGAATGGGTTGCGGTTGGAGATTCATGGATTGACGGTAAAGCGTCGAATGATGCGGGGATTGCTTTCATCAGCTATGGCACAACGATGGAAGAGATGATCAAAAGGGGAGTAAAGCCCATAGGCCAGGTGAACAACATCATCGAAATCCTGAGCTTTATCAGGTCATCTTAGGAGCGTTATTTCAGATCGATATTTCAATAGAACCGCGGCCCAAGCTAGCCGGTCCGCTGCCGCAAACCGCAAATGGAGGATAACGATGGAGAGAACACTGGTCAAAGGAGCAGTATATAGTCTGATTATAGGCCTGTTACTAGGCATACTGATCTACCCTGATACGGAAACGATAAATAATGGCAAGGGATTTTTTGAGTATCGGGTTATCCCTTTAAGAGAGTATATTTTCACAGTACTGCGTTTTGCTGTCACGGTCATGTTCATTACATTAATTGCGCTATGGGTTAAACTGGAATGGAAATCGGGCTCTGAAATCATGGAATTTATAGCGGGATTTTTCAAATCATTTTTTATTGTGCTGGCAATCATATTAATAGTAGTCATAGTGAGCATGTTCATTTTTAATAGATAAAGGCAGTTTCAGTCTTAACGATGAATCATAAATCGGCCCACGTGTATGCGTGGTTTTTTTTGTCTGATTTCCTATTGACACTGTAAGTTATTGGGATTATGATAAATATTATTCTGATATATCAATTAAATATTATAAATACATCTATAGAGTATAAAAAGGGTGATGGAATGAAACAAGGAAAAACCGATTTGGCCTACCGGATCATCAAGGGCAAAATTTTAAGCGGCGAATTGAAAGCGCTATCCGACATTTCCGAGGATCGGCTGCAGGAAGAGCTTAACATCAGCCGCACTCCGATCAGAGAAGCGCTGCAAAAATTGGAGCAAGAGAAGCTGGTATATATTTATCCCCGCAAAGGGATCATCGTTTCCGGCGTTACCGTAGAATTACTCAATGAAGTATATGAAATGCGGGAATTGATCGAACCCTTCGTAGCTAAAAGCGTGTGCCGCAAGCTTCCGGAGGATTGGCTGTTAAACATGAAGCAACGCTTGGTTGAACCGCCCGAAGGGATGACACCCGAAGAACGCAAAGCCTATTATATTGATTTGGATAAAGAGCTGCACAATCAAATCATCTATTCGTACCCTAACACCTTTATCCATAATATCATGGGCAACATTTACGACCATAATCATAGAATATTTGCTATCACCTCATCCGTTAATGAGAAGCATAATGTCTCGATCCCCGAGCATGTAGCCATTATTGAGGCTTTTCTGGAAAGAGATCCGGATAAGGTCGAAATGAGAATGAAAGAACATATTGTTTCATCCAGAAAAAATGCCATTGAGTACTTGATCAAGCAACATCAAACAAGAGGGGAGTAAAGTTATGACACACATGACCGCTGCCAAAGCCATCGTAGAGGTTCTATTGAGGGAGGGCGTCGAGAAGGCGTTTTGCGTACCCGGCGAGAGCTATCTGAGCGTATTAAACGTTTTGTACGAAACACCTCGGATTGAATTGATTTCCGGCCGTCATGAAGGCGGGGTTTCATTCATGGCTGAGGGCTATGCGAAGGCCAGCGGCAAGGTAGGGGTATGCTTCGCTACACGCGGGCCGGGTGCAACCAATTTATCCATCGGCTTGCACACCGCTCATCAAGACTCCACGCCCATGGTTGCGTTCATCGGACAGGTGGAAAGCTCGTTTAGAGGACGGGAAGGATTCCAGGAGATCGATCTGGCGGATTATTTCAGGCATTTGGTCAAATGGACAGTGGAGCTCAACGATGCCCGCCGGGTCCCGGAATTAGTCCACAGGGCTTTTCATATGGCCAGATCCGGCAGACCGGGCCCGGTTTTGATCTCCTTGCCTCAGGACGTCCTGGATGAAACGGCTGAAATGGTTTTTCAAGAATCCGAGATGTTATCCCATCCGCGTCCGGATCGCCAAGCCGTGGCCAAAGCCAAAGAAATCCTGCGGCATGCCAAGCGTCCGGTGATTATCGCCGGGGGCGGAGTAACGAGCACCAAATCTGCGAAAGAATTAGTGAAACTGGCCGAAAAATTGCAAGTTCCAGTAGCAACGGCATTTCGCCGCTTTGACGCGTTTCCTAATCAGCATCCGTACTACATCGGGCAATTGGGAGTGGGTGCCGCGCCGTATCTGGTGGAGTGCGTAAGGGAAGCGGATGTCGTTCTTGCCCTGGGGACCCGTTTCTCCCAAATAACGACACAGAACTATACGCTGTTGACCTCCGGGACCAAGCTGATACATGTCGATATTTCACCGGATGAATTGAACAAAGTATACCGGCCGGCACTCGGGATTGTAGCTGACACGAAAAATTTTATGCTTGACTTGCTTGCGGAGCTGGGCGAATCAGGGCAAAGCAAAGAGCGTGAGGCTTATATACAGGAACAGCGGAAGAAATATGAACAATATTCCGAGGTTCGCGTCACTTCTGGTCAGCATTATGTGAATTTGGAAGGGATCATGGGCGATCTGATGAATCACCTTCCTTCCGACACCATATTCACTTCGGATGCAGGTAATTTCTACGGATGGATGGCCAAACATTACCGGTTTCAGGAGGAAGGGACTTTTGTGGGGCCGACTTCCGGTGCGATGGGGTATGCCCTTCCGGCAGCCATTGGAGCCAAGGTGGCCCAACCGGAGAAAACCGTTGTGGCTTATGCCGGAGATGGCGGGTTTATGATGACGGTGCAGGAGCTGGAGACGGCTGTACGCTGCAAAATCCCTGTCCTGGCGATCGTCGCTAATAATAACATGTACGGTACGATCCGTATGCATCAAGAGAAGCATTTTCCAAAGCGTGTGATTGCAACGGAATTATCGAATCCGAACTTTGCGCAAATCATGACGAATATGGGCGGACACGGAGAGCTTGTAGAAAAGAATGAAGATTTTGTACCTGCGCTGCAGCGGGCGCTGGCTTCTTCAAAGCCTGCGCTGATCGAGGTTCGCATCGATCCGCAGCAAGTGTCGGCAGCCAGAACGATCGAAGAGCTGAGAGCGGCACAGCCTGCAAAGCAAAAGTAAATCATGATGAAAAGACCAACGTTGATTTCGTTGGTCTTTTCATTGGAAAAAGAAGGAGCTGTAAAGCTGCCGTTCCCCATGGCTTTATTATTTATAAATGACGCTGCCGGCTTCTTTAAACTCTCTGGATTTTTCCTCCATGCCTTTTTCGATGGCCCGCTGTTCCTCGAGCCCCTGCTGTTTGGCATACTCGCGAATGTCCTGTGTAATTCTCATGCTGCAGAACTTGGGGCCGCACATCGAGCAGAAATGAGCCGTCTTGGCGCCTTCCGCAGGAAGCGTCTCGTCATGGTATTCCATAGCTCTTTCGGGGTCCAGCGACAAATGAAATTGATCTCTCCAACGGAACTCAAAACGCGCCTTGGATAAGGCGTTATCCCTTTCCTGGGCTCCGGGATGGCCTTTGGCCAAATCCGCCGCGTGGGCTGCGATTTTGTACGCGATGACGCCTTCGCGAACATCATTCTTGTTCGGAAGACCCAGATGCTCTTTCGGAGTTACATAACAAAGCATGGCGGTACCGAACCAGCCGATCATGGCTGCGCCGATGGCTGAAGTGATATGGTCGTACCCCGGGGCTATGTCTGTCGTAAGAGGGCCTAAGGTATAGAACGGGGCTTCCTGGCATACTTCAACCTGACGATCCACATTTTCTTTAATCATGTGCATAGGAACGTGGCCGGGTCCTTCAATCATGACCTGAACATCATGCTTCCATGCGATTCGGGTCAGCTCGCCAAGCGTCTCCAATTCGGCAAATTGAGCTTCATCATTGGCATCCGCAATGCATCCCGGGCGCAATCCATCGCCAAGGGAGAAAGCGACGTCATAGGTTTTCATGATTTCACAAATTTCTTCAAAATGAGTATAAAGGAAATTTTCCTGATGATGCGCCAAACACCACGCCGCCATGATGGAACCGCCGCGGGATACGATTCCCGTAACCCGCTTCGCCGTCAAAGGAACATAGCGTAACAGCACACCGGCATGAATGGTAAAGTAGTCGACGCCTTGTTCGGCTTGTTCGATCAGGGTATCCCGATAAATTTCCCAAGTCAGATCCTCCGCTTTACCGCCGACTTTTTCCAAGGCCTGATAAAGAGGGACGGTACCGATGGGCACGGGGGAGTTGCGAATGATCCATTCACGGGTGGTATGAATATGTTTGCCTGTGGACAGGTCCATGATGGTATCTGCGCCCCAGCGGGTCGCCCATCTCATTTTTTCGACTTCTTCTTCAATCGACGAAGCGACAGCCGAATTGCCGATATTGGCATTGATTTTGACTAAAAATTTACTGCCGATAATCATCGGCTCGCTTTCCGGGTGATTGATGTTGCACGGAATTATCGCCCGGCCTCGTGCGACTTCGCTGCGGACAAATTCCGGGGAGACGTTCTCGCGTATGGCGATATATTCCATTTCGGGCGTAATGATTCCTTTTCTGGCATAATGCATCTGCGTTACATTCGCTCCGCTTTTGGCTCGTAACGGTTTGCGCTGCAATCCCGGAAATCGTTCTTCCCGCTTGACGGATTCTTCTTTTGAATATCCGTTGTCCTCCGGCTTGACCGCTCTTCCCGCATATTCTTCAACATCGCCGCGCTCCAATATCCAATTCCGGCGGTTAAGCGGAAGTCCCGAGCGAATATCGGTTTGGATGCTGCCGTCTGTGTATGGACCGCTGCAATCATATACCCTGACAGGCGGGTTCTCTTGTACATTGCCGCCGCTGGTTGTCGGGGTTAGGCTAATTTCCCGCATAGGTACTTTAATATCCTCCCGCGAACCCTGCACATACACCTTCTTGCTCCCCGGAAAAGACGAAAGATGAGGGGCTGCTTCTTTTTCTTTGATTTCGCTTGCCATTTCAATTCCTCCTCAGAATGAATGTGATCAAGCGGAGAAACCCTTCGATGCAAACCAAAAAGACCGCAACGGGAAAGAAGCGGTCTTTGAATACACAAAGGCTAGGACTTTTCCTCCGCTGGCATTACCCAGATCAGGTTTTACGGTCGACAGCAATCGGCTGTCCTCTCAGCCTGGCAACTCCCAAGCTCCCGTTGTTATTCAACTGTCATACCAATAATAACCATAAGATCTTGAAAAATCAACCTGTTTTTATATCACGGCACCCTGTTGGAATGATGATTCCGGTGCGGAGCATTGCAGAATTTAGTGCTTCAGAATCTTCCTGAAATCGGTTATGATAAACAGTGAACGTGTGCATTAAAGCGGGGTGGATGAATGAAGTGAAAACGGGGAGATACCGGGGATGAATGATACGCCTGAAGTGCGAAACTATAGGATACCGCTGTTTTGTACGGTCACGTTGCTGTTCTGGTTTTCGATGTATACTTGTGTGCCGATCTTGACCGCATACGTTGAATATCTGGGCGCCTCTTATAAAATGGCCGGACTGATTGTCGGCATGTACGGATTGAGTCAAATGCTTCTGCGGATACCGGTGGGCGTGGTCTCGGACCGTTATCACAAGCACAAATGGTTTATTGTATTCGGCTTGTTTTTTTCGGTTTTATCCGGTGTCGGGATTCTGGTTACGCAGGAACTGACGTGGATTCTCCTGCTCAGGGCCGCGGCAGGCGCGGCTGCGGCGACGTGGGTAGATTTTACGGTTTTGTTTGCCAGCTACTACCGTCAGGAAGAGACGACGCAAGCGATCGGAACGATTTCATTTTACAACTCGCTCGGTCAAATGTTCGGCATTCTCTGCGGCGGGTGGTTCGCGGATAGGTATGGCTGGGAATCTTCTTTTCTTATCGGTGCCGCCGTAGGCGCTCTGGGGCTTGCGGGTGCTTTCTTTCTTGTAGAAACCCCTAAGAAAAGCACACAGCCCATGACCTTCAAAGGCATGCTGGAGGTAGGCGGCGACAAGAGGCTGTTGACCGTCTCTTTTCTGGCTGTCCTTTTTCAATTGCTGACATTCGCTACGGTTTTTGGATTTACTCCCGTATATGCCCAGTCGATCGGAGCGACGAAGCTCGATATGGGACTGCTGACGTTCTTTTCCACGTTTCCTATGGCGATAGCGTCCCTGGTAGGGGGCAGATATGTAGCCCGGAAACTGGGTGAAAACCATATCATCATCATCGGCTTCATCTTTTCCGGAATCTTTACAATTCTTATACCGTTTTCTTCAACCTTGTGGATGCTGATGGTTACCCAATGTCTTGCGGGGATCGGCCGTGGACTCACAGCGCCCGTATTGATGGCTCTCAGCATAAAGCATATGGATGCGGGAAGAAGGGCTACAGCGATGGGGTTTTATCAGGCCATCTATGGCTTGGGGATGTTTGCAGGTCCGCTGGTCATGGGGGTAGCCGGAGATTTGCTGACCTTGCGGCAGGGTTTTATTATGATCGGCGCTTTAGGATGTGCAACGGCTCTGCTGTCCCATGCGTTGTTAAAGCAGCGCGGTCTTCCGTTAGGGGATACCCGTTCTGCGAATGATCAGGCCTGATCATTCGCAAACCAAACGCCCGAGCTGTTAGCCCGAGCGCAGGTCGATGGATCATATTAGATGAACCATGCAGTCGAAACGATAACGAGAAGAATGAAAAGGACGAGAATCACGCCAATAGAAGTAAAACCTCTTGCGAAGCTCATTGATGACAGCCTCCTTTCGCTATAACATATTGTCATCTTATGAATTACATTGATCGGGGGATTGGGTCTTTTCTAAAAATGTATATATATAACAAGTGAAATCCGGTCATTTATTTCGGAGGCAAGCTGGTTTGGAACTCGGAAAAGAGAAGAAAAAGAGCTGCGACCGCATTCTGGCATTCTTTTTTTTTGAGTCATTTTGCCGGGAGATGCCAAAGGAAAGGGGCGGGCCGAATGATCCCTCTAAAGATTTCCAAAGAGCAAAAAGAACAAATGGTGTGGCGCGTTCAGCAATATTTTGAAAAAGAAAGAACCGAATCGATCGGAAATCTGGAGGCCGAGCAGTTGATTGATTTTATGATCGGACTGGTAGGACCCCCGGTATACAACCATGCCATTGGGGATGCCAGACGAACGTTGCTGGAGAGGATGTCGGCGCTGGAAGACGAGCTGTACTCCCTGGAGAAACCGGTGGGAAGAAGCCGGTAGACGGGAGGCGATGAGTCGCCTGTAGAATGGAGGAGCGAGATGGTAAAAACGATAAGAAACGGATTGATATTTGCCGCGGCGGTTCATTTTTTGTTATTTACCGTTCAGATCATTTCCGGTTATGTGATGACGATGCTCTATGTTCCCGATATCATCAGTACCTATGAATCCGTAGAGGTGCATCATCGGACCGTATCGTTCGGTACAGCCGTGAAGGTTCCGGGGTGGGCTTATATGATTACCTTTATCGGTTGTGTACTGCTCTATGCCTTTCTCATCAAGCCGGCACTCCACCACTGGAAGCAGCGAAGAAACAGACAATAGACGATGGTCCGTCTGAAGCTTCCTCATTTTTCTGTTTCAAGAGACACAGGGCTTGTGATATAATGTCTCATTAGTTATGCAAATGTTTGTGTAGGGAGTGAGCAGTTTTGTCTCTGATAGTTATGAAGTTCGGCGGCAGCTCCGTTGGCGATGCGGAAAGAATGAAACGTGTGGCCAACCGCGTAGTAGAGAGACAGCGCGAGGGTCATCAGTGCGTGGTTGTCGTTTCGGCGATGGGAGATACCACCGATGATTTAATTGACTTGTCCAAACAAATTTACACAGGAACCCCTCCTGCGCGTGAGATGGATATGCTGCTGACGACCGGGGAGCAGGTTTCGATTGCTTTATTGTCCATGGCGATACATAGTCTGGGAGCATCGGCTGTTTCTTTCACCGGATGGCAGGCGGGGATGTACACGGATGCGCTCCACGGCAAAGCCCGGATTACCGATATTCAGCCGCAGCGTGTGCTTAAAGCGCTGGAAGAAGGCAAGATCGTCATTGTTGCGGGCTTTCAGGGCATGAGCGCAGAAGGGGAGATCACGACGCTTGGGCGAGGCGGGTCGGATACGACGGCCGTTGCGCTTGCCGCAGCGATTCAGGCGGATGTGTGTGAAATTTTCACCGACGTGGACGGCGTTTATTCGACGGACCCGCGCATCGTCAAATGTGCGCGCAAGTTAAACGAAATTTCGTACGATGAGATGCTGGAGCTCGCCAATCTCGGAGCGGCGGTACTGCATCCCAGAGCGGTTGAATACGCAAAGAACTATAATGTAAAGCTGGTTGTCAGATCCAGCTTCAACCATAACGAAGGTACGCAAGTGAAGGAGGAAGCGGCGATGGAACAAGGCATCGTGGTACGCGGCATTGCATACGATAAAAATGTAGCGAGAATCAGCATTCTGGGTGTGGAAGAAAAACCAGGACAGTTGGCCCAGGTGTTCACGGCTTTGGCCAAGGAACAGATCGATGTGGACATTATCGTGCAAAGCGGTGTGATTAACGGACTCGCGGATTTCTCCTTTACCGTATCCTCGTCCGACTTGGAAAAAGCGCTGCAGGTTATTGCAGGCATTCGCTCTTCCGTGGGCTTCCGTGAAGTGACCTCCGAGACGAATTTGGTGAAAGTGTCCATCGTGGGGGCAGGCATGGTCAGTACGCCGGGCGTCGCCGCCAAGATGTTCGAAGTAATCTCGGAGCTCGGTATCAGCATCCTGCTGGTCAGCACGTCCGAAATCAAGACATCCTGCGTTATCGAGAATGGCCGTTTGAACGAAGTGGTTCAAGCTCTGCACACGGCATATGGCCTGGATACGGATCAAACCGTATTTGTCGGCGGACCGTCGGAAAGAAGATAAGCTAGCGGATTTTATCAAATAAGAAAGTAAACGCTCTAAGCAAAAAAGCAGTAATGCCGGCGGCCATCAATGGACCGACGGGTATGCCCCTGAGGAAAATAATTCCAAATATCGAACCAATGACCAGACCCACAATCATTTGTGGGTCTAATTTTAATAGCTCAAGCCCCTTGCCGTTCATATACGTGGCGATGGCTCCACCCAGTAAGGCCAGTATTCCGGGCCAAGTGGTAAACATGGAAGAGACGTCCTTGATGGAAATTTTCTCACTGGCAAAAGGGACCAGAACTCCCATCGTCAAAAAGAGCAGCCCCAGTTCGAGCCCTCTTCGTTCGATGGTGGGCAAATACCGCTCAAGGCTGATCAGCTTCACGATCAAGAGCACACAGGCGGCTGTCGTAATAATATGGGAACGGCCAATCAGCCCGATGATAATCAGTGCAACAAGCAGTATCTCTCCGTTCATGGTTAAGCCCCTTGTCCATTTGGTATCACTTTATATGTATGAGGGGTCAACCGAATTAGAACGAAGCATTTTTCTGTTTATTAACCATACAAAACCGGTCGCGGGATTCCATACGGTGAGGCCGCCGATATGCAGAACGGCGGCTTCCCGCTGCCGCTTAGGACATGATTGCTCACTGCTTCTCCCCATTTTCTCACTGCCATTGCGCAGAACTCTCCTGCAGCTTTCAAATCACCATAGCTCCGTCATGGAATTGCGGGACGGCTTGAATCCGGTTGACCTGACTGCAGTAAAGAACATCTTCTTTATATCCGAGCCGGATCAGACGTTTGCCGTTCGAGCATGACAGTATCGTCTCCGGGAGCCGGTCGTGCGTTTGGCGGTACGCATGCATCATGGCCAGACCCAGGTCGTTCACCTCGCAGCCGCCGCCGGTGAGCCGGACCAGTTCGTCGGCCAGCAATCCTGCGCACAGTCCGTCCTCCAGACTGAATACGTCGTGAGTCCCCGCGCACAGCAGGGCAATCTCCTTCTGCAGCTGCAGCGCCTTGACCGCGCAGCTGGACGCATTCAGTAAGGAGCCTGCCAAAATATGCGCCGCTTTATGTGATTTTTGCACTGCCCTGGTTCCGTTTGTCGTCGTCATGATGATGTTCTTCCCTTTGACGGCTTCGGGAGCATATTCGAACGGAGAATTGCCGAAGTCAAAGCCGGGTATTTTCTTGCAGCTGCGTTCGCCTCCCAGCAAGTCCCCCGGACGCTGCAGGCTTTTGGCCTGCGCTACCGTTTCGGTGGGTACGACGGACCTGCTGCCGTTCGTGAGCGCCGTCAGCATCGTGGACGTGGCCCGCAGTACATCGATGACGATCACTGTCTTGTTCTGAAGCTCATCCGTTCGCGCTTCGCCCACGCTGGCGATGACCTGCACATTCATTCCTTTGCCCAGCCTCCCCTCTAGATTTGCCAATTGAAGCTTTGATAGGACTCCTGTCTGGAAACATCAGCCAAAAGCAGCGTATCCGACCTAAGCCCCCGCCGCAGAGCCTCTAACGAAATGATATCTCCGGGAACAATGTTGCCGAGGTGGATATCCGTGCCCAGCATTTGCAGCAGATGTACCTGCTGCTCCTTTTGCGGTGCTTCCCATAGCAGCAGGTCGGTGCTGGGAACCCGGTTTAACACCCGCTCTATTTCTTCATCTATACATGCTCCGTTTGCGTCATAAATGCCTACGCCTTTGCCCGATTCTCTTCCTTCAATCGTAATCAGACTGGCGCCCAGCTGCGAATCGATCGTTACCGTTTGGATCAGCTCTTCGATCTCAATAGATGAACCCCAGCCTTTTTTGCCGTATTCGGTAATGACCATAAAGCCCTCGTTCAGGCCGCGGCAAATCAGTTCGCTGCGCAGGCTGCGTGACATTTCGATCGTTCCGTCCGATATTTCCAACCCGTTAAACCCCAAATATTTTGCCATCTGAAAAAAATGGTCTGTCTCGTCCTGTCGTATCGCAACTTCCAGGAACGTACCGCCTGGATATACGGTAATGTCATATGCTTTGGCCATCTCTATTTTTTTCTTGAGAAAATCCGCCATATAAAGCGGCGAGGTGCCGAAGCCGATTTTCAGCATGTCGATATAGTCGCCTGCCGTTTGCAACAGATCTTCTAAGGCATAAAGCCCCAGTCCTTTGTCGATCACCATGGTTTTTCCCGATTGCCGCGGTTTAGGCGTCCGGCGTCCGGTCGGATCACTGAGCAGTGCATTCCACTGCAGCGGTATTGATACCTCCATCTAGTTATCGCCTCGCTGTAGGTTAGTCTTGGATTACTGTGTCATCATATGCATTTTCAGTTGGGGGTGTGCCCAGTATTCCTAAAATAAGACGAGCCTGCATAGGATGGGTATAGAGACCAAGGGATGAGGTGAAACGTCGATGTTGAACAAGATTGTGTTCAGTATGGCCATGATCCGAATCGTTTCAGGAGGTATCGAAATTGCTGCGGCCCTGCTCATGCTTCGATTTAACCAGATTGAGAAAGCGCTGCTCGTGAACTCGGGGCTGGCGCTCGTAGGGCCATTCGTACTTCTGACAACAACGACGATTGGGCTGGTCGGGCTGGCGGATAAGCTTTCGGCAGGCAAAATGTTATGGGTGATGGCGGGGGTCAGCTGCATTTTTATCGGAATCTTAAAAAAGTAATCTGTCATATTTCACTAGGTAAGGCATACACATGATTGTAGAAGTTGGACAGACTGACGCCGGTAGAAGCGCGGTAACCGTCGCAATGCTGATGACGGGCAATAGAGCGCCGCCGTAACCGTCGAATGTGGGAGGAATGTACTTTGATCGGATCGGTTCTACCGTTTTTTTCTGCCCCTGTGCGGCAGATTCTATTAACTCTACCAACGCGAATTCAAGCCGAATTGCAAGAAATCCGCATTCGCGAGTCGCGTCCGCTTGAAGTCATATGGAGCACGGGACATGGTTTTGTTGCCGAAAAAGGCGGCTTGAGCCCGAATCCCGAGCAAGCATACCGGGCGACCCACAAAGATTGTGCAACGCTGCTGGAGCTCTTGACCCAGCATTCTATGTATACGTTTGAGGAAGAGCTGAAGCGGGGATTCATTACCGTAGCCGGCGGGCATCGGATAGGTCTCTCCGGCCGGACGGTGGTCGAGCAGGGCAAAGTGAAATATATAAAGGACATCAGCGGGTTTAACATTCGGCTTGCCCGGGAATGGAAAAAGGCGGCGGCAGGGGCGTTGCCGTTCCTGCTGGAGCCAAGAGACGGGAGTGTTTATCGAACACTGGTCATTTCTCCGCCGCAGCAAGGAAAGACCACATTCATCCGCGATTTGGCCCGGCTTCTCAGCTCAGGCGGCAAGGTCAACGAATCGGGAAGGTCTTACAGGAGCTTCAAGGTCGGCATCGTGGACGAACGCTCCGAGATCGCAGCCTGCGTGAAAGGCGTGCCGACCTTCGACGTCGGTCCCCGAACCGATGTACTCGACGGCTGTCCGAAGGCCGAGGGCATGATGATGATGATCCGTTCCATGTCTCCGGAAGTGCTGATCGCCGATGAAATCGGACGGGCTGAAGATGCAGCCGCCATTCATGAAGCGCTTCATGCGGGAATCAGCATTGTAGCGACTGCGCATGGACGGGATATCGAAGATGCGAAGCGACGTCCGATCCTGCGGGAGCTGCTTGAAGCCGAAGTCTTTGACCGGTTCGTCGTTTTGCACCGCAGGACGGGGGCTGCCGCTCCTCCGGGACCGAATACGGCGGTGTTTGATCAAATTGGTAAACGGATGGATGACAGGCTTGCCTTGAGAGGGGGGATGACCTTATGAGCGCGAGCGAAAGAAGGAGTCCAGGATGCTGAAGCTCTTGGGCGCCATGTTGATTCTGCTGGCAGGCACTCTCCTGGGTTTTTATCAGGCATCCCAATTATCGCGCAGGCCTAAGCAAATCTCCGAGCTGATTCGGCTTTTGCAGCGGCTGGAGACGGAAATCGTGTACGGCTTCACTCCGCTGCCGGAAGCGCTCAGACAAACCGGGCGAGCGGGGACCCATCCGGTGGGATCCTTGTTTCTGGACACGGCGGCTGAGCTGGTGAAACCGGACGGGCGTTCCGTCCAAACCATTTGGGAACAGACGTTGACTGCCGGCTGGAGAAATACCTCCATGAAGCCAAATGAGAAGGAAGTGCTGCTGCAGCTCGGCTCTACCCTGGGGCTGACCGACAGAGAAGACCAGGTTAAGCATCTCAAATTGGCCGTCAATCAACTTCAAGGTGAAGCGGACTGCGCCCGCGAGGAACAGCAGCGGTATGAACGGATGTGGAAAAGCCTGGGACTGCTGATGGGGCTGCTCGTCGTCATCTTGATGTATTAGGTGAGGTGCCGCCAATGAACGTAGATGTAAACGCGATATTCCAGATTGCCGGCATCGGCATCATTATCGCCATGATTCATACCGTGCTCAAGCAAATGGGCAAAGAAGATATGGCCCATTGGGTAACCGTCATCGGCTTTGTCGTGGTGCTGTTTATGGTCGTCCGGTTGTTAGACAGCCTGTTTAATGAAATCAAGACAATTTTCCTCTTTCAATAAGAGGGGGGGATGCCTGTGGAGATCATACAAGTGGTGGGACTCGGGTTGATCACGACGGTTCTTGTGCTGGTCATCAAAGAGCAGAAGCCAATGTTTGCCTTTTTGCTCACCGCCTTCACGGGGATTACGATCTTCTTATTTTTAATCGGTAAAATATCGACAGTCATCGGGGTGCTGGAGGAACTGGCGAACAAAGCCGAAATCAACCTGATATTCCTCAAGACCATTCTGAAAATCATCGGCATCGCCTATATCGCGGAGTTCGGGGCGCAGGTCGTCAGAGACGCGGGGCAGGAGGCGATTGCCTCCAAGATTGAACTCTCCGGCAAAATCCTCATTATGGTGATGGCCATCCCGATCGTGTCGGTCATCATCGAAACCGTGGTCAAGCTGCTTCCCGCTTAAACCATTGCGGCACACTGGAGAGGCGAAGCGAACCAGGAGATGAAGCTATGCTGCATCTAAAAAAACGTATGTCGCTTGAGACAGGCCGCTATCCCGGCGGTGGAAAAAGCAGGGATCGGCGCCCGGAGCTCCTGCTCCTCTGGATCGCTGTGATCACGGCGCTGCTGCTTGACGGAGGGAATGCTTTAAGCTGCTGGAAGCCGGGGGGCTGCGGAATGACCGCATACGCAGCGACGCCGGTAGAGGAGTTGATTCGCGAGCAAGCGGAGCGGCTGCCGCTCGATCAGGTGGAGCAGTTCTGGGGCCGCTTGATGCGGCAGTACGGCGGGTATTTTCCCGATGCCGCAGCGCCTTCGTTTATGGATTTGCTGCTCGGGGCCAAAGAGATCAGCCCCGGTTCGATTTTCTCCGGGCTTTTGCGGTACTTTTTTCACGAGCTGATTTATGGCGGCAAACTGCTTGCATCCATCGTGATCCTATCGGTTTTCAGCATGCTGTTGGAAACGCTCCAGAGCTCCTTTGAGAAAAACAACGTAAGCAAAATCGCGTACGCCATATCATTTCTGGTTTTGATGATTATGGCGGTGAACAGCTTTAACCTGGCGATTGGTTACGCCAAATCCGCCATTTCGGAAATGACCCATTTTATGATTGCCGTAGTTCCGCTGCTTCTGACGCTGCTGGCCTCCATGGGGAATGTCGTATCAGTATCCGTGCTGCATCCGCTGATTGTATTCATGGTTTATGCCATAGGGACGGTGATTTATTTTTTCGTTTTTCCCCTGTTGTTTTTTTCGGCAGTGCTTCATATCGTAAGCGCGCTGTCGGACAAATATAAAGTAACGCAGCTTGCGAATTTATTACGAAATATCAGTTTGGGCTGTTTGGGGATATTCGTAACCGTTTTTCTCGGGGTGGTATCGGTTCAAGGGGGCGCGGGAGCGATTGTGGATGGAGTGACGATCCGTACGGCCAAATATATTGCGGGCAATTTTGTGCCGGTAGTAGGCAGGCTGTTCTCCGATGCTTCGGAAACGGTTATCGGCGCGTCGCTCCTGGTCAAAAATGCGGTAGGCTTGTCGGGGGTCGTGATTATTCTGGTACTTTGTGCGTTTCCTGCACTGAAAATTATTGCGCTTGCCTTCATATATAATCTTTCCGCGGCGGTCATGCAGCCGTTAGGCGATCATCCGATGACCGCATGTCTGGCAACCATCGGGAAAAGTTTGATTTACGTATTTGCTGCTCTGGCAGCGGTAGGGCTCATGTTTTTCTTGGCGATTACAATCCTGATTGCGGCGGGGAACGTATCCGTGATGATGCGATAATCCTCCGAACGGGAAGGGGGATCCCGCTATGGACTTCCTGAGCGATTGGCTTAAATCGGTCATACTCGTGATTCTGCTCGCGACTTTCGTCGACTTGCTGCTGCCGAATCAATCGATGCAGAGGTATGTCAAAACGGTGATTTCCCTGTTTCTTCTGATGACGCTGCTTCATCCCATTTTATCCTTAATAGATAACAGCAGCCAGATAGATCAAAAGCTTGGATCGGCCCTGTTCAAACAGGATGCCGCCTGGAAGTGGCAGAGCGGTAACGGTACGGACCGTATGGAGTCGCTCCCCGCCATACAGCAGAGAGCGGAGACGCTGCGGTTAAGGCGGGAGGAGCAATCCCAACGGATTGTGCAAAACCAGGTTGCCGATTTGATCAAGCGCAAAATTGAACAAACGGCGGGAGTACAGGTACAAAACGTGCAGGTCGATACCAGGCAGGATGAGAATGGTCAAGCGGTCATTCGGAGCGTGGCGTTGTCCCTGGACTTTGTACCTTCAACCGAGAACACATCACAGCAAGGCCGATACCAGGCGGTCGGCAGCAGCGGGCCTGTCAGGCCGGTGGAACCGGTTGACATCGCCCCGATTGAAATCGGGGAAGACAGGAAGGATTCAAATCCGGCGTGGGCCTCGGATGAAGTGCAAGAGGATCGTCTCCCGCCGGAGGCGCTGCAGAAACAAACGCAAATTTTGCTGATGCTGGAGCAGGACTGGCAGCTGTCCGGAGAGCAAATCCAGATCCGGATGGGACTATCCTCAAGGAGGTGAATCGATGGGAGACAACGACGGGAAACCCAGATGGCCGTTCAGCCTTTTTAGCGGCGGACCGGGCGGACCCAAACGAATCCAGACCCTCCGCTGGCTGCTGCTGATGGGGCTGGTCGGAGCCGCCTTCATGATACTGAACTCATTCATTACGGTAAAAGAGGTGGATCCCATCGGTGAGGGTCGCGCTTCTCCAGCGGATCAAACGCAGCCTGTCTTCGGATCAAGCGGCAAGGAGTCCAGTCCCTTCCGCGAATTTGAGGAAGCCTATCAGTCCCAGCTCAGGGAGATTTTAACCAAAATCGTCGGGGTAGGCGAGGTGGAGGTTCTTGTCACGATTGAATCGACCGAGGAGGTCACGGTTGAACGCAATACCCAGGAAACGCAGCAGATCACCAATGAACAGGATCAACAGGGAGCCAAAAGGCATATTACCGATATTTCACGCAAAGGGGAAGTCGTTCTTTACGAGGTGTCGGGCGGCAAAAAGCCCCTCGTAACCAAAACGATCAAACCTAAAATCCGCGGCGTGCTGGTCGTGGCCAAAGGGGCGGAAAATTTAACAGTGAAAAAGATGATATCCGAGGCTGTGGAACGCGGCCTTGGCGTCCCTCCGCACCGGATATCCATTCTTCCGCGGAAACAATAATTCGCGTTCGCAGGAAGCAGTGATAAAACGATAAACTCACTTAAGGAGGAATACTGATGAACTCTAAAAGACAAACGATTTGGCTCGTATCCATGCTCAGCTTGATGGTAGTCCTGTCAGCCTACTATTTGTTCACGGAAGACGTTAGCCAACTGGAGTTGAATACGGCCAGCTCAACGCAATCCAAAGAAGTGATTATCAACGCGGGCCAATTGGATGGCCTGCCGCAGGGAGCAGCCAATGGACAAACGGTGCCGAAGCAGAGCGATCAGCAGCCCGAAGCCGAAGAAGGGACGAAGACCGAGACCGATCCGAAATCGAGCAGCACGAGCACCGAAACGCCATCCACAGAAAAGCCGGAATCCGGCGCTGACCCGACGACTGCTCAGCCCGTATCCAAAAATGAAGCGGCAGCCGGCGACCAAAACGCCAGAGTGCTGGAACAAATCCAGGCTCAAGCGACCTCGGGTTCCGATTATTTTGTGAATCTGCAAATGAAGCGCGACGAAGCGCTGTCCAAACAGGTGGAGTCGCTGATGACCATTCTGGCCGACACCAAGCAGACGCAGGCAGCCGCCGCAAAAGCGCAGACGGAACTGCAAAAGCTCCAGGACATTGAAACGAAGATCACATCCTTGGAAGAGAACCTTATGAAGGAGTATCCGCAAGCGGTGATTACCCAGGAAGGCGAGAGATGGAAGGTAACGGTGCAAGCGAACAAGCTGGAAAGAAGCCAAGCCGTCAGTATTGCCGATCAGGTAATGAAGGAGCTTGGCATCATCCCGGATCACATCGCCATACAATACAAGCCTTAATCCAAATGTGCCAAGCAGATGAAACAAGAGTCCCCGCGAAGGGACTCTTGTTTCATCTATACCCTTCGAAGCCCGGCTGCTCTTCCCGACCGTGTTATCCATGCGGTACAAGTGAATCAGGCGGCGTTGTTCCCAGCTTCATGGGCAAGTCCCAAGAAACTCTTTCCTTGCCGGAAGATTGTGATATAATAACAACGTCGTTTGTTTCACCTTTCGTTCCGACCGCTGCCGCAGTATATTGACGCCGGTTGGAACAAGACGCCAAAGGAGTGAACCTATTTGTTTAAGTTAAGCGAAATCAAAGAACTGATTAAGCTAGTGGATCAAACCTCTTTACAAGAGCTGGAAATTGAAAACGAAGGCTCCCGCCTTTTGATTCGGAAACCGAATAAAACCGAGCAGGTCGTCGTTGCTGCCGCGCCTGCTGTGCAAGCTTATGCGCCAGCAGCCGTTCAGCAGACCGCTCCTGCGCCCGCTGCACCGGCAGCCGAGAAGCCTGCCGCAGCCGATGCCGGCTTACATACAATCGTTTCCCCGATGGTAGGCACATTCTATGAAGCTCCTTCTCCGGGAGCGGCGCCGTTTGTTTCGAAAGGCAGCAAAGTGAAGGAGAAGACGGTTGTCTGCATCCTCGAAGCGATGAAGCTGATGAACGAGATTGAAGCCGAGGTTAAAGGTGAAATTGTCGAAGTGCTGGTAGAAAACGGCCAGTTGGTCGAATACGGTCAGCCTTTATTCCTGGTGAAACCGGAGTAAGTAGGAGGAGAACACCATTGAAGTTTCAAAAAATCTTGATTGCCAACCGTGGGGAAATCGCCGTTCGGATTATTCGCGCCTGCCGTGAGCTCGGCATTTCCACGGTCGCGGTATATTCCGAAGCCGACCGGGAATCGCTTCATGTCCGTTTGGCGGATGAAGCCTATTGCATCGGACCGACGCTTTCCAAAGACAGTTATCTGAACTATACGAATCTGATGAGCGTGGCTACGCTTACGGAAACGGATGCCATTCACCCGGGCTACGGCTTCTTGGCAGAGAATGCGGACTTCGCGGAAATCTGCGAAAGCTGCAACATCACGTTTATCGGACCGTCTCCCGATGCGATTAGCAGAATGGGCGACAAGTCTGTGGCGAAGCAGACGATGAAGGACGCGGGCGTTCCGGTTATTCCCGGCTCCGACGGGCTTGTGGAAGATATGGACGAGGCAATCCGGATCTGCCGGGAAATCGGCTATCCTGTCATCATTAAAGCAACGGCAGGCGGCGGAGGCAAGGGGATTCGTCTGGCAGAGAACGAGGAAATGCTGATTCAACAGATTACCACCGCACAGCAGGAAGCTCAGAATGCTTTTGGCAATGCCGGCGTCTATCTGGAGAAATACTTGACAGGCATGAAGCATGTCGAGATACAGATACTGGCGGACAAGCACGGCAATGTTGTGCATCTGGGCGAGCGGGACTGCTCCGTGCAGCGCCGCCGCCAGAAGCTGGTCGAGGAAGCGCCATGCCCGATTCTGACGCCGGAAATCCGCGAACGGATGGGAGAAGCGGCCGTACGCGCGGCCAAGGCCGTGAACTACTCCGGTGCAGGTACGCTTGAATTTTTGCTGGGCGCCGACGGACAGTTTTATTTTATGGAAATGAATACGCGCATTCAGGTGGAGCATCCAGTCACGGAGCTGATTACCGGCATCGATATTATTAAAGAAATGATCCGTGTAGCGGAAGGGGTGCCGCTGTCCTTCACCCAGGAAGACGTGAAGATCAACGGCTGGGCCATCGAATGCCGGATTAATGCGGAGGATCCCGAGCGGAATTTCATGCCTTCGGCAGGCCAAATTCAATTTTATTTGCCTCCGGGCGGCTTTGGGGTTCGGGTGGACAGCGCCGCTTATCCGGGGTATACGATCTCCCCGCATTACGATTCCATGATCGCCAAGCTGATCGTCTGGGGAGCGGATCGGAACGAGGCTGTGCAGCGAATGAAACGGGCGTTATCGGAATTTGCGATCGAAGGAATCCACTCGACGATACCTTTCCATTTGAAGCTGCTGGAGCATAAGAAGTTTCTGGCCGGCGACTTCGATATTAAATTTTTGGAAGAACATGATGTAAATGACCCGAATTCCTGATTTACAATTCATTGTCATATTTTTGCCGGGATGGTATAGTATACAATAAGACAAGGTTAGAGCGGCTATAAGATAGTCGCTTTACCGGAAAACAGAATGAACATGAATGTTTTTTGAAGCCGTTTTTGCTTTAGCAAAAACTTGGAGGAGGACCTATCCAATGAGTACACTGGCTGCGGATTATGAGAAGACCGAGATGGGCACGATTCAAATCGCTCCCGAGGTGATTGAAATCATTGCCGGTATGGCTGCTGTAGAAGTTCCCGGTGTTGCGGGAATGAGCGGGGGATTCGCCGGCGGGATCGCCGAGCTTCTCGGACGGAAGAACGTATCCAAAGGCGTAAAGGTCGAAGTGGGACAGCGTGAAGCGGCCATTGACGTGTCCATTGTCATCGAATTCGGATCGAAAATTCCCGAGGTGGCAAGCGGCGTGCAGGCGAATGTGAAGCAGGCGATCGAGTCGATGACAGGACTTAGCGTAGTGCAGGTCAACGTTCATATTCATGACGTTATCTTCAAGGGCGCAGACAAAGCCGAAGAGGTCGAAACATCTCCGCAACGCGTGAAATAAACATGAAGCCCGGTTGAACCCCCAAACCTATCGTCTGGGGGTTTCCGCCATATTTTCGGAAGGAGTCGGAATACGTGGTAAAAGTGCTCGACAGACTGCTGCTGCTGCTTTTCAGCGGCATTATATTTATTGCCTCCGTCGTCCTATTGTTCTTAGCCTTCGGACTCATTCCTTTAACCGCTGCGGAAAATTTTGTCCATGACATATATTATGATATGGACACGGCGGTCATATTCATCCCGGTTACCATAGCGGTTTTTCTGATCAGTATCCGTTTTCTTTATCTGGCGGTTCGGCGGGGGAAGTCGGATGTGCCTTCGATAGATCAGAGAACCGATTTCGGGGATATCCGCATATCGCTCGATACGGTGGAGAATCTGGCGCTTAAAGCGGCGGGCCGCACCCGGGGCGTGAAGGATTTGCGTTCGCGTGTCAAAGTCAATCAAGCGGGGCTTGAGTTTGTGATCCGCGTCATTGTTGACGGCGAAAGCTCCATTCCGGCGCTGACGGAAGAGATTCAGGGCAATGTCAAGAATCACATTGAAGACATCACGGGTATTCCGGTTGCACATGTGACTGTGTTTGTAGCGAATATCCAGCAATCGTCCCCCACCTTCAAAAGTCGAGTGGAATAGAGGTGAGCTTCCCGGATGTGGATGCAAATATGGGAACAGCTGCGGGAAAAGCACAGGGGCAAAACCTTTGGCGTCCTTGCCGGAGGCGTCTTGGGGATGATATATTTGTTCTTTGGCTTGTGGCGTATGTTAATCTTTGTCTTGATCGTATATACTGGTTATTATATAGGGAAAAAGCTGGACCGGAACGAGCCGGTATTTCCCGTAGAAGACACTTGGCGCTGGCTAATGGACAAATGGAGATTGTTCCGCTAAAATCCTTGGGATAGCCTGAGGATTTTTTTAATGATCCTTTAAGTGACCAACAGGAGGTTTTATTGGTTAATGAGACGAAGATTGGCAAGGGAGCTTGCGCTGCAAAGTCTGTATCAAATCGAGATGAACGAAGTCACATCCGGTGACGCCATCGCTCATGTCGTTGAAGAGGCAAGAGGAGAAGATGAAGCGCAGCTGACACGGGAGCGCGATCAAATATCGCCGGCGGAAGTGCAGGAGCTTGTGGAAGGCACCACACAGCATAAGCAGCAAATCGACAGCTTGCTGTCGGATTATTTAAAAGGCTGGCAAATGGACAGGCTGTCCAGGGTGGATCGTGAAATATTGAGGCTCGCCGCGTACGAAATGATTTACAAGGAAGACGTGCCGCCGAAGGTAGTCGTGAACGAGGCAATCGAGATGGCCAAGAATTTCGGGACGGAGGAATCGGGGAAATTCGTCAATGGCGTGCTCGGTAAGATGATCAAGGATTTGGAGAAGCTTCGGGAACAGACGCCGAAGGTCTGAAAAATGGAAAGGGGAACGGCTTACATGTCCGCACAAGTAATTAATGGTAAAGAGATCGTGAGCGCTTATCGCGCGCAAATCAAAGAGCAGGTTGAACGGCTTGTACAGCAGGGCGTTCGCCCGGGGCTGGCCGTGGTCATCGTTGGAGACGATCCGGCATCGCACGTGTACGTCCGCAATAAAGCGAAAGCCTGCGAAGAAGCGGGAATGCACTCCGAGGTGTACAAGCTTGCCGAACAAACGCCTGAGGCGGAAGTGCTCGCTTTGATTGCCAGACTGAACGAGGATTCCGCTATTCACGGTATCCTTGTACAATCGCCTTTGCCGAAGCACATTTCGGAAGAACGTGTAGTGGAAGCGATCGCAGTGGAGAAGGACGTCGACTGCTTTCATCCGGTCAATGTCGGCAACCTGATGATCGGTAAAGAAGGACCGGCTCCTTGTACGCCTGCAGGCGTCATCGAGATTTTGAAGAAGATCGGCGTAGATATCGCCGGCAAGCATGCTGTCGTTGTAGGCCGGAGCAATATCGTCGGCAAGCCGATGGCGACCCTTCTGCTCAGGGAGAACGCAACCGTCACCGTTTGCCATTCGCGCACAAAGAATTTGGAGGAGATTACACGTCAGGCGGATATCCTTGTGGCGGCGGTCGGCAAAGCCAAAATGATCAACCGCAGCCATATCAAACCGGGCGCTGTCGTGATCGACGTGGGCATTAACCGGCTCGATAACGGAAAGCTGGCGGGAGACGTTGATTTTGACGATGTGCTGGATACGGCAAGCTACGTGACGCCTGTTCCGGGATGCGTCGGGCCGATGACGATTACCATTCTTCTTCGCAATACGCTTGAAGCGGCACAGCGGGCGGCAGGCGCGCATGCCGCTTTGTGATCCGTTATGAAGGATAAACAAGTTTATTCCATCAAGGATTTGAACCGGCTTGTCAAAATGTTGCTTGAGGGGAATGACCGTCTGCAGAACGTATGGGTCAGGGGAGAAATCTCCAACTTTACGCATCATACCAGCGGGCATATGTATTTTTCGCTAAAGGATGCAGACAGCCGGTTAAAATGTATTATGTTCGCTTCGTATAATCAGAAGCTTGCTTTTATTCCGAGGGAAGGCGCCAAAGTGCTTGCCTGCGGAAACATCTCGGTTTACGAACGGGACGGGCAGTATCAGTTTTACGTTACGCAAATGCAGCCGGACGGGATCGGCAGCCTGTTTATGGCTTTCGAGCAGCTGAAGAAAAAGCTGGAAGCCGAAGGGTTGTTCGCTCCGGCCGCAAAGAAGCCTATCCCCCGATTTCCGAAGGCGATCGGTGTCATCACGTCTCCGACCGGAGCAGCGGTTCGCGACATTATCACCACGCTGCAGCGCCGCCATCCGTCCGTGCCTGTTCTCTTATATCCTGTATTGGTCCAGGGAAAGCAGGCGGCCCCATCGATCGTAAAAGCCATCCGGGACATGAATGAAATGAACGAAGTGGATGTTTTGATTGTCGGCCGCGGTGGGGGGTCCCTGGAGGAGCTATGGGCATTTAATGAGGAAATCGTTGCGCGGGCCATCCATGCCTCGGTGCTGCCGGTCATCTCTGCCGTAGGGCATGAGACCGACTTCACGATCGCCGACTTTGCAGCCGACCTGCGGGCGGCGACACCCACGGCCGCTGCCGAGCTTGCCGTTCCGCACCATTTGGAACTCATGCAGCAGATCGGCTTTTATAAGCAGCAGCTATTCGGGGGGCTGGCCAAACAGCTCGAACGCAGCAAAGAAAAGCTTAAGCGGCTGCAGCGTTCGCCCTATTTGACGAACCCCAGACGGCAGCTGCTGCAGCAGCCGGCAGAGAGGCTCGACCGGGTTCGGGAGCAGCTCGGCTACAAGATCCGCAGCCGGGTGACGAAATCGGGGGAACGTCTGATGCGTTCCGAACGCCGGCTGGCATCTTTCAATCCGAAGGAGCAAATCGTTTATACGCGCAAGCGCCTGGATTCCTCAACCCGGCAGCTGCGGCAGGCCATGCAGGGTGTGCTGAAGGGAAAGCAACAGGAACTGATGGCCGGCATTCGTCAGCTCGACGCGCTCAGCCCTTTGAAAATCATGCAGCGCGGCTACAGTTTAGTGTATGATGAGAAGGAAAAGCATTTGATTAAATCGATAGACCAGGTCCAAATCGGTGATATTTTGAAGCTTAGGCTGAAGGACGGCCGTATCGATTGTCATGTTTGGTCAATGGAGGAGAAAGTCGATGACAAATCAGGAAGCGATGCCTAGCTTTGAGCAAGCCATGGATCAGCTTGAGCGCATTGTGGCACAGCTGGAGAGCGGAGACGTTCCGCTGGAGCAAGCGATCGAGCTGTTCCAGGAAGGGATGAAGCTGTCGCAATTGTGCAGCAGCAAGCTGGAACAGGTGGAAAGGAAAATCGAGGTCCTGCTTGAGCAAGATGGCGGCATGGTCAAAAAGCCGTTTCAAGCGGACGAAGGCGATAAAGGGGATACCCGATGATTGAACCGCTAAACGGGATAGACACGTATATTAAAGAAAAAGTACTGCTTATCGAGCAAGAGCTGAAGACATCGATACCTTCCCAGTGGAGCATCCCTGCTCCTTTGCGCGAAGCGATGATGTATTCCTTGATGGCCGGGGGCAAGCGGCTTCGTCCGATTCTTGTGCTCGCGGCAGCGGAAGCGCTTGACGCCGATTCGACTGCCGCCATGCCGGCGGCTTTGGCCGTTGAGATGATTCACACGTATTCTCTGATTCACGACGATTTGCCGGCAATGGATGACGACGATTACCGCCGCGGCAAACTGACGAATCATAAAGTGTTTGGCGAAGCGATGGCCATTCTTGCCGGTGACGCCCTGCTGACCCATGCCTTTCACATGATTGTTCAATCGGCAAGAAAGCATGGAATTTCGGGAGAAACGATTGCGGATATCGTAGAAGATCTTTCACGTCTGGCTGGCGCTCCGGGCATGGTGGGCGGTCAAGCTGCGGACATGCTGGGAGAGCAGGGGGTCACCCGGCTGGAAGAGCTGGAATATATCCATCTGCATAAAACAAGCGATTTGATCGTATTTTCCTTAAAAGCAGGCGGTCGAATCGCCGGCGCAAGCGATAAACAGCTGGCTGCGCTCGAGCATTTCGGCACCTGCATCGGCCTCGCTTTTCAAATTCAGGACGATATTCTGGATTTGATCGGGGACGAACAGAAGCTGGGTAAACCGGTACAGAGCGACGTGAAACAGCAGAAAGTAACCTACCCTTATTTTATCGGGATCGAAGCCTCCGAAGCCAAGGTGGAGGAACTGACCCGAAAAGCCAAGCAATCGATTGTACAAGCGGGGTTTCCAAAGCCTGAGAGGCTTTTGCAGCTTGCCGATTTCTTGATGAAGCGGGATCATTAATTGAACATGATTGATTTGAGCACGGGACTTCTCCTGTGCTATACTTCATGATATCAAGGCAACGTCTCGGCATTGGATTGACTACTTTACCATGGAAAGCGGGGAACAAGCGTGCTGCTCAATCAAATTCATCAGCCTGAGGACCTGAAGGGTCTTACAGTAGAACAGCTGGAGCAAGTGGCAGCGGAAACGAGAAAGTTTCTGATCGAAAAGCTTTCGGCTACCGGCGGTCACCTCGCGCCCCACCTTGGTGTTGTCGAGTTAACGATTGCTCTGCACTATTTGTTTGATAGTCCGAAAGATAAATTCATATTCGATGTGGGGCATCAATCCTACGTTCACAAAATATTGACTGGACGCAAGGATAAATTCGATACGCTGCGTAAATACAAGGGCCTTTGCGGTTTTGTGAAGCGTTCCGAGAGTGAGCATGACGTATGGGAAGCCGGTCACAGCAGTACGTCCTTATCCGCTGCGATGGGGATGGCGGTAGCCCGCGATCTTAACGGAGAATCGAATCGCGTCATTACGATCATCGGCGACGGGGCTCTTACCGGAGGGATGGCGTTAGAAGCGCTGAACCATATCGGGCACGAGAAAAGAAAGCTGATGGTCATTCTGAACGATAATGAAATGTCCATCGCCCCGAATGTCGGCGCGCTGCATAACTATTTGGGGCGCATTCGTTCAGACCGTCATTATGTTAAAGCCAAGGAAGAATTCGAGCATCTGATCAAAAAAATTCCGGCGATTGGCGGGACTCTGGCCAAAACGGCGGAACGTTTAAAGGATTCCTTCAAATATTTAGTCGTTCCGGGGGTATGGTTTGAGGAGCTCGGCTTTACGTACCTTGGACCGGTGGACGGCCATAATCTGCCGCTGCTCTTGGAAGCCTTGAAGCAAGCGGACAAAGTAAACGGCCCCGTACTCGTTCACGTCATTACGCTCAAGGGGAAGGGATACTCTCCTGCCGAAGCGGATTCGCACAAATGGCATGGGATTACTCCGTACAAGATTGAATCCGGTCAAGTGCTCAAATCCGTCGGGCCGCCTATGTATACAGAAGTGTTCGGCAAAACCTTGATCGAGCTTGCGCGTCAAGACAAGCGAATCGTAGCGATTACGCCGGCCATGCCGGGAGGCTCGGGTCTGCTTGAGTTTGCCAAATTATTTCCGGACCGCATGTACGATGTCGGCATTGCGGAGCAGCATGCGGCCACCTTCTCGGCAGGCTTGGCCAGCCTTGGCTTGAAGCCGGTATTTGCGGTTTACTCCACCTTCCTGCAGCGGGCCTATGACCAGGTTGTGCACGACATTTGCCGGGCAAACCTGAATGTCGTCTTTGCGATTGACCGCGCGGGTTTCGTTGGGCCGGATGGAGAAACCCATCAGGGGGTTTATGATATCGCCTACCTGCGCAGCATTCCGAATATGGTCCTGATGATGCCGAAGGACGAGAACGAGCTGCGGCACATGATGAAAACGGCGATTGATTATGATGACGGGCCGATTGCCGTACGCTACCCGCGGGTTAACGGCTTGGGCGTATCCACGGATGAGCCTGTGAGTCCGATTCCGATCGGCACGTGGGAAGTTTTGCGGCAGGGAAAGGATGCAGCGATTTTGGCCGTCGGACCGATGATTCCGCTTGCGCTTGAAGCGGCAGAGCAGCTTGCCAAGGAAGGTATTCAGGTTCGGGTCGTCAATGCCCGGTTTATCAAGCCGATGGACGAAGCTGTGCTGATGCAGCTCGCGAAGGAAGATATCCCGGTCGTCACGCTCGAGGAAGGCGCCCAAATGGGCGGTTTCGGAAGCGGCGTGCTTGAGTATTATTCTCTGAACAATATATACGGCATGCGGATAAAGCTGATCGGCGTTCCCGATTATTTCGTGGAGCATGGCTCTGTGAAGGAACAGCGTCAAGAAGTGGGATTGACGGCAGAACGGCTGATAACCGAGCTGCAATCGCTCGTCCCGCGCAAAAAACAGCGGGCGTAAGATGTAAGGAGCTATTCATGGCAGCAGACAAAGCGGATAAAGAACGGCTCGACCTCCTGCTGGTCGAGCGCGGTTTGTTTGAAACAAGAGAAAAAGCGAAAGCGGCGATTATGGCCGGCCTGGTGCTTGTGGAGGATGAGCCGGTGGATAAAGCCGGCACGAAAATCCCGCGCTCATCCAGAATTGTCGTCAAAGGGGCGGTGCATCCTTACGTAAGCCGCGGCGGATTGAAGCTGGAAAAAGCGCTTCGGACTTTCAATATTAATCTTCAGGGTATCACTGTGCTGGATATTGGCGCGTCTACCGGCGGCTTTACGGACTGTGCGCTTCAGCATGGCGCAGCTCACGTATATGCCGTCGATGTGGGCTACAATCAATTGGATTGGTCGCTTCGCAAAGACCCGCGCGTCAGCGTAATGGAACGGACGAATTTCCGTTACATACAGCCGGAGGATTTAAAGGGACCGGTGCCCGCCTTTGCCAGCATCGATGTATCGTTCATTTCCCTAAAGCTTATTTTGCCACCGCTAAAAAAACTGCTTGCCCCTTCGGGTCAAGTGGTTGCATTGGTGAAGCCGCAGTTTGAGGCAGGCAGAGAGAAGGTAGGCAAATCCGGAGTGGTAAGGGAGCCGGAAACACACCGGGAAGTGCTGCAAACGGTTCTTCAGTTTGCACAGGAAATTGGATTTGCCGTGAAGGGTATTACTTTCTCCCCGATTAAGGGAGGAGAAGGAAATATCGAGTTTTTAGCGTATTTGACCCAAACCCATACGGACGAGCCCGGATGGTCCGGTTCCGAATTGGAACAGCGCATCCGCGAGGTTGTTGAAGAGTCGCAAAGCATGCAGAGCTCATCTTAATGGATGAGTTTTTTGCCTTTTTAGAGGATTATGAAGGCGGATTCTCGAATAGTAATTTCGAGGTGATTCCATGCAAAAGGGTGACGGAACGGTCGTTGTGCTGATCATAGCAGTGCTCGCCATATGGGCTTTCTATTATATACGGGGCAAAATGCGGGAGACTGTGGATAATGCTTCGCCTTTCGATTTTCTGATTGATGAGGAATTGCCTGATGACGATGCGACGCGTTTGCTGGAAGAGAACGGTTATGAAGTCATAAGCGGCAAAAAGCGCATTCCCATTGAAATCTCAGTAAACGACGGGGAAATGCTGCACAGCCGATTGTTTATAGATTATATGGCTTCGAAGAATGGCCTGTACTATACGGTCAAGCTGGCTAAGGACCGGAAGCCGGTGGAGTGGACGGGAAGCTCGATACGCGAACGGCTGCTGGTGTACCAGCTTGTGTATCCGAACACGGCCGGTGTATTATATGTGGACTTGCCACAGCGGAAGGTTCATTGCTTTGTGTTCGCTGTGCAGCTGTACGATGAATAATATACGCAGCAGGGAGGATACCATGAAAGCCCAACGACATATCAAGATCCGTGAAATCGTTACAAATAACGAGATTGAAACCCAGGATGAGCTGGTGGAGCAGCTTCGAACCGCCGGGTTTCACGTAACGCAAGCAACGATTTCCCGGGACATTAAGGAATTGCATTTAATGAAAGTTCCTCTCGATGACGGGAGATACAAGTATTCGGTGCCTGCCGATCAGCGTTATAATCCGATGCAGCGGCTTCGCAGGGCGCTCAACGATCATTTTGTACATATCGATCATACCGAAAATCTGGTGGTGCTAAAGAGCTTGCCGGGCACAGCCAATGCCATTGGAGCTCTCATTGACAGCCTGGAATGGAACGAGATTATGGGAACGATCTGCGGCGACGATACCATTCTGATTATATGCCGTACGAAAGACCAAAGCGCGCATGTGGTCAATCAAATTCTTGGAATGCTCGGATGAAGCCAAAAGAGGTGTGAACCATGCTGCTGGAAATGTCCATCCGCCATCTGGCGGTGATAGAACATGTTGAATTGCACTGCAAAAACGGTTTTCATGTTTTGACAGGGGAGACGGGAGCGGGGAAGTCGATTATTATCGATGCGCTGAGCCTGATTGCAGGCGGCAGAAGCTCTTCCGATCTGGTGCGCTACGGGAGCGACAAAGCTACTATTGAGGCGATGTTCGGAATAGAGCCCGGCCATCCGGTGTGGGCCGTTCTGGAGCGGTTGGGAATAGAAGCGGACCCGGAAGAGCATCTTATCATACGCAGAGAAATTACGGCGCAAGGCAAAAGCACAAGCCGCATTAACGGACAGCTCGTCAATCTGGCCATGCTGAAGGAAGTCGGCGAATGGCTCGTGAACATTCACGGGCAGCATGAGCATCAGTCCTTGTTTAAGGTGGAGGAGCATCTCCGCTGGCTCGATCTGTTCGGAGAAGCGGAGATTGCCCCTGCCAGACAGGCCTATCAAGAAGCTTATGATGCTTATCAAACCATACGCAAGCAAGTGAGAGAGCTGCAGGATACGAGCAAGCAAAATTTGCAGATGATGGATTTGTACCGTTTTCAGGTTGAAGAAATCCGAGCCGCCCAATTAAAACCGGGTGAGGATGAGGCATTGGCAGAGGAAAAACAAAAGCTGGGAAACGCGGAGAAACTGTATTCGAACGCGGCCGACGCTTATGATCTTCTCTATGGCGGAGGCAAAGGGCTTGACTCGGTGCGCCGCGCCATGCAGAAGCTTCAGGATATTGCCGGGCTGGACCCGGCTAAGCTTCAGTCTATTGCCGAACAGGTACAGAGTTCCTATTATCAGCTTGAGGATGCGGCCTATCAAATCAGGGATTACCGGGACGAGGTGGAATTCAACCCGTCTCGTCTTGATTTTATCGAACAAAGACTGGATACAATATCGTCTCTTAGGAGAAAATATGGAGATACCGTATCCGACATTTTGGCTTATGGGGACAAAATTGCGCATGAGCTGGATCTCATCGAGAATAAAGATGAGAAGCTAATGCAGCTGGAAAAGCAGGAACAAGCGGCATTTGCGGCCCTTCAGCGGTTGGCGGACGATTTGACCGGACTAAGAAAAAGCGTAGCTGATCGCCTTTCGGCGGAGATTGTAGCGGAGCTGCGTGAGCTTCATATGGAGAGGACGCAGTTTCAAGTGCATTTCGCACCGGTGGAAGGGAGGAAGCTGACAAGAGACGGTGCCGATCAAGTCGAATTTCTGATTTCGGCGAATCCCGGAGAGCCGCTTCGCTCTTTAAGCAAAATCGCTTCCGGCGGTGAAATATCGAGGGTCATGCTGGCGTTGAAATCGATATTTGCCCGGGTGGACCGGATACCGGTTCTCGTCTTTGATGAGGTGGATACCGGGGTAAGCGGACGAGCGGCTCAGGCGATTGCTGAGAAAATGTCCAAGCTGTCGCAGAGCTGTCAAGTGTTCTCGATCACCCATTTGCCGCAGGTGGCCTGTATGGCGGACGCGCATTACCGTATACACAAAACAACGGATGGCGACCGGACATATACGAATGTAGACGACCTGGGTACTGACGAGAGGATTCATGAACTGGCGCGGATGCTGGGCGGAGTAGAGGTCACGGAGAAGACGCTCCAGCACGCACAGGAAATGCTTGCCTTGGCAAATGATAAAAAGGCAAGGATGGTCTAACGGGGGTGGCACCATTTTGGTGTTATAAAAGAAATGGGCGGGGGTTACCTTAAAGGTACACATCAGCGGTATCTGAACCATGTTGGTGTACAGGATAAGATGCCGCTATGCAGAGGAAGCAAGGGAGCGTGAGCGAATTGAGTTCCAACCAGAGAAAAAGATTGATTGGATTACTGCTCGTCCTCTTCGTTTGTTGGGGGAGCTTAACCACCCCTTTCCGCAGCTTTGCCTCATTCCCCGAGGAGCTTCGACTTTTTACCGGACAACAAGCCCATTTACAGCTATCCATGCCGGTGAATGCACAGTTGACCATTAATCATCCGGAAATATTAAAAGTGAACGGAACCGCCGAGCACTCATTTCAAGTGGATCTTCATCATCCTATTTCTTTACAATCCTACAAAGCCGGACAAGCGGAAATGAAGCTGAAATTGTTTGGCAAAATCCCGCTCAAAACGGTAAAGGTTAATGTCGTACCCGATCTCAAAGTCATACCAGGCGGGCAAACCATCGGCGTAAAACTGAAGTCCGCGGGCATTATGGTGGTGGGTCATCACCTCGTAGCCGTTGCGGAGGATAAAAAGACGTCGCCGGGCGAAGAAGCGAAAGTCCAGCTTGGAGATTTGATCGTCAAAATGGACGGTAAACCCGTAAACGATGTGAGCAAGGTAGCTGAGCTTGTCAAGGCGGCGGGCGAAAGTAAAAAACCCATTTCTTTAACGATTTTACGCGGTGATCAAACGTTGGAAATTCCAATTACTCCTGCCTACGATCTGCTGGATAATGCTTACAGGCTGGGACTGTACATTCGTGATTCCGCAGCGGGCGTTGGTACGCTGACATTCTATGCCCCGGATCAAGGCGTGTATGGCGCCCTGGGACATATCATTACTGACATGGATACACAAACGCCGATTGTGGTAGGTAATGGAGAGATCGTTCATTCCAATGTGACCTCCATCTCCAAAAGCCAAAATGGCGAACCCGGTGAAAAAAGAGCCCAGTTTTCCAGAGAAAGCAAGGCAATTGGCAATATTGAGAAAAACACGCAATTCGGCATTTTCGGCAAGATGTACGAAGCTCCTTCCCACAGTCTGAGCGACAAGGTGCTTCCGGTAGCCTTTGCCGAGGAAGTCAAAGAAGGTCCTGCACAAATTTATACCGTGATCGGAGGCCAAAAAGTCGAAAAATTCGATATTGAAGTCATCCATGTGGCCAAACAAGAGTACCCTGCAACCAAAGGAATGGTCATCAAAATTACCGACAGCCGTCTTCTGGAAAAAACGGGGGGAATTGTTCAAGGCATGAGCGGCAGTCCGATCGTTCAAAACGGCAAGGTCATTGGTGCGGTCACCCATGTATTTGTTAATGATCCGACAAGCGGCTATGGTTGTTTTATCGAATGGATGCTGCAGGATGCAGGCATTATGCTCCGGTCAACGGGAAATCAGGAAGGAACAAAAGCAATGAAGGCGAGCTAATCGCCTTCATTTTTTTTACCTGAACGAAGAAAGGATAGTTGGTGCGAATTCAGATATAGAAAATAAAGTGTTTGTCGAAAAATGTATAATAATGAATTAAATTATTTATTATAAAATAAAACTGATAAAAAATCCACAAAAATAATATTCGACAGAAGGAATTTTAAAGTGTGTGTCGAAATCATATTATTAGGTAAATAATGCTAACGTAATTGTCGCAAATGAAGGGAGAGCTTTCTGTTGCAAACTATTGAAGTTCTTTTAGCGGATGATAACCGTGAATTCACCAATTTATTATCTGAATTTATCGATGATCAGGAGGATATGAGGGTAACGGGTGTAGCCTATAACGGAAACGATGTTATTCGTTTAATCGAGCAAAGCCCCAAAGTTCCGGATGTGCTGATTCTGGATATTATCATGCCACATTTGGATGGTCTGGGTGTGCTTGAGAAACTCCGTGAAAGGGATTTAAATCCACAGCCTAAAATTATTATGCTCACTGCTTTTGGCCAAGAGAATATTACGCAGAAAGCGGTTCAGCTTGGCGCCTCTTATTACATTTTGAAGCCTTTCGACATGGAGATTCTGACGAACCGCATTCGTCAATTGGTGGGCCCTAACCAAACGATGTCGATGATGTCATCTTCAATGCAAGCGAAAGCCAATATCGTTCATTTGCCAAAAGCGAAAAATCTGGATGCCAACATTACCTCGATTATTCACGAAATCGGTGTTCCTGCCCACATCAAAGGATACCAATATTTGCGTGAAGCCATTACAATGGTGTACAACAATATTGAAATTCTCGGGGCCATCACCAAAACGCTGTATCCTGCGATTGCCGAGAAATACAAAACCACGCCGAGCCGCGTCGAACGCGCGATTCGCCACGCGATTGAGGTCGCATGGACGCGCGGCAATATCGAGAGCATTAGCCATTTGTTTGGCTACACGATCAATATCTCCAAAGCAAAGCCGACCAACAGCGAATTCATAGCGATGGTCGCAGACAAGCTGCGGATCGAGCATAAGGTTTCTTGAAAGGGTAAGGATTAACTGGAACAGTTAGTTACTGCCATTTAAAAAGTTTATATTCTTCACATCCAATCCATCACCCGATAAATCGAAATGATTTGTCGGGTGATTGGTTTATGGAAATCTAACGGTATCGAAAGAGGATGCCGTTTTTTTGCTGCATACTTGAAAGATGCATGGGGAACGTTAAAAGAAATATTGAAGGAGGCTTCACCCTTATGCAGCAAACAGACATCCTCGGCAAGGCGGATGCTTAGAAGACAGGTGCTGGTCACATGCGAATCTGCCGACTATGGGGAAGCCTACCCGTCAATTCATTTCGTCGGAAAACGGGTGATTGTGATCATGAAATGGAATGGCACACCGGAACGTTGGCCCATGAAAGGAAAAGTGGAAGCGGACCGCAGCACGAAGCAGCTGTTGCAGAGAATTCGTCCAGGCAGCATAGCCGTTATCGCGCACGACGATTTGGACGAGTTAGCGGTACGGGGATTAATCGCTGCCAAGGTTAAGGCGGTGATTAATACAGGCAAAACCACTACCGGCACCTTTGCAAGCCGGGCGGGCTTATTGCTTCTTGATGCAGGGCTGCCGCTGCTGGAAACGGCTCCGGAATTCTTCGAGCTTTTAAGCGGAACCCCCGAACTCGTCATAACCGAGAACGGCATCGATCTGGGCCATGCCTTCCTTCCCTGCAAAAGATTCACCAGACAAATGTGGCTGGAGGCTTATCGTGCCGCACGAAAAGCGGAGCCCGTTCGGCTCCGGGAATTTATCGACAACACGCTCCGGTATGCCAATCAAGAGAAAGATTGGCTGATTGACCCGCTCACCTGCCTGTCTCTCCGAACGAAGCTGAAAGGGAAGCACGCCCTTATCGTCGTTAGGGGAAACGGATATAAGGAAGACCTGGCGGCTTTACATGCTTACATACAGCGAGAGGATCCGGTGCTCATCGGTGTCGATGGCGGAGCTGACGCGCTGCTTGAGCTCGGGTACGCTCCGCGGCTGATCATCGGGGATATGGATAGCGTGACGGATCGGGCTTTATGCTCCGGTGCCGAGCTTATCGTACATAGCTACATCGACGGAACAGCTCCAGGCTTGGAACGGCTGCACAGGCTGCATTTGTCGGGAGTGCTTTTGCCAAGCGGCGGGACCAGTGAGGACGCTGCGCTGTTGCTGGCTTATGATGGGGGATGCGAACAAATCGTTGCCGTCGGCCTGCACAGCCATATGCAGGATTTTCTTGAGAAAGGCCGTAAAGGCATGGGAAGCACTTGGCTTGTACGCATGAAGGTAGGCAGCAAGCTGATTGACGCCAGGGGAATCAGCCGGCTGTACCCGAACGGCGAGACAATGAAACCGCTCAGAATCGGCAGGGCTTGGCAATCTTTTGTTCGATCCTGGTTCTAGATTACAAGGAGGGGCGAATGTGACGACACTTGTATCCGTCATTATTCCCGTTTGGAATGGAGCGGAACGTCTTCCCGCAACGCTGAAGGCGGTGGACCGGGTCATATCAACAATAGAAGGGGCGAAGCCCCGCGCGCTTAAGTTTCAGCTTATTGTCGTCGATGACGGAAGTGATGATGACACTAGAGCGGCTGCTTATCCGTGGGCGGATCTGGTTATCGGTTTTCCGGTTAACAGAGGGAAGGCGGCTGCGATGTCAGCGGGCTGCCGGGCTGCCGGGGGGGAAATTTTTGTATTTCTGGATGCGGATTTGGGAGAAACCGCAGCCTGCTTTCCCGTATTGTTGGAACCGTTAGTCCAAAATCAGGCCGACTTGACGGTTGCACGTCTTCCGCAGGTCAACAAGCCCGCAGGCTTCGGACTGGTAAAAGGTCTCGCATCGCGCGGAGTGAAAGCTTTAAGCGGTTATTCATCGTTAGCCCCGTTATCGGGTCAGCGCGCGGTAAGGGCGGAAGTATGGAAGCGCTGTGGACGTGTTTACACCGGATTTGGGGTAGAAGTAGGCATGCTGATCGATACCGTCAAGCTCGGTTATCGTGTGATGGAGCTCGCTGTGCCTTTTGGCCATAGGGAAACAGGAAGGGATTGGGGCGGCTTTGTGCACCGCGGCAAACAGTTCGTTGCCGTCGGTCTCGCGTTATGGGAATGCTGGAGGAAACCGGTATGTTAACTGGTTTTGTCCTGGAGTGGATTTTGCCTCTAACGGCGCTGTTAGCTATCGGCCGCCTGCTTATGCCCGGCAGCTTGCGGTTTTTGCAGGAGCACGGGATTGCCGAACGCAACTATACCGGGGACTCCATTCCTACAGCCGGGGGGCTGCTCATCTGGCTTCTTCTTCTGGCCAGTTTTGTCATAGACAATTTCACCGGCATTTGGAATCCGGATGCGGTATGGGTGCTCTCCCTGAGCATCATTTGCTTTGCGGGCTTTCTGGACGATGTGAAGGGCGATAAGCGAACCAAAGGCATACGCGGCCACTGGCTGGCGTGGAAGAGAGAACGCAGCATCACGACCGGAATCCTGAAAGCCGCGGCGGCCGGCCTGGCCGGTCTTCTTGTTCTGCTGCCGGACCAAGACAGCTTGTGGGACCTGCCGCGCCAGCTCCTGCTCGTGCTTCTCGCAACGAACGGCGTTAACCTGTTTGATGTCCGTCCCGGCAGGGCGTTGAAAATGTTTTTCTTTTTCATGGGGATGATCGGCTGGAGCAGCTTTCTTATGGCAACAGATGCAGCCCCGGGAGGGGCGCAGCTGTGGCATGATCTGGCGCCGGTCCTTGTCGGCGCGCTGCTGCTTGCTCCGCTTGACTTGAAGGGGCGGATCATGCTTGGCGATACCGGCGCCAATCTGCTCGGCTTTGCGCTTGGCATCGGCATCGTAAGACTGACGCCGGAGCTCTTTCAAGGGGCTGCCCTTGCTGTGTTCGTCGCCTTGCATATGTTAACGTGGCGCCGCTCTTTAAGCAGCTTGATTGAGACAAACCGGTTTTTGCGCTGGCTGGACGGCGCCGGACGGGAACGGGTATAACGAATGAAGGGACAGCCTTGTACGGCTATCCCTTTTTACGTTTTTCCCGAAATCTGGGGGCGACATAATTGTGCTTGCGGTCGCGAAAAAAAATCCATCCTCCGATAAAGGCGACCCCCACTCCGAATAAAATCAACCCGAGAATCATCTTGCCCCAGAGAATTCCCGGATCGGCAGCCGTTTGATCGAATTGGGCGAACCAGGCATCCTTCATGGCCAGAAATCCGTAGGTCGCCATCAGGCCCGGAATGACCAACAGCAGCATGGCGATAAATCGGTATAAGGTGACTTTCATGTGCGGCTCCTTCTTTTTCCGATAAAACGTTCTATGTCATTAACGTTACCATAACTTCAAGAACATTTCATGCCTTTTCACAAATTGGACTATATTTCTTGAGACGAATATGGTTAAAATAGAAGAATCATAGTTTCGGAGGGAATATAATGACGACGCATGCTTTTGATATCGTAGTCCTTGGCGGAGGCATCGGTGGTTATTCGGCAGCGATTCGCGCTGCTCAGCTTGGAAAGAATGTGGCCATCGTCGAACGGGACAAGCTGGGCGGAACCTGTCTTCACCGCGGCTGTATTCCGAGCAAGGCGCTTTTAAGGAGCGCGGAAGTGTATGCAGCGATGAAGGAAAGTGAGCGATTCGGGATTGAGGCCGACGGAGTCCGGGTCGATTTCGGAAAAGTGATCTCCCGCAAAAACGGGATCGTTGAACAGCTGCATAACGGACTTCAATATTTAATGAAAAAAAATAAAATTACCGTATATTCAGGAATAGGCAGAATCATCGGCCCTTCTATTTTCTCGCCGCGCAGCGGCAGTGTATCGGTGGAGCAGGAGGACGGGGAAATCCTGACGCTGGTGCCGGAGAAGCTGATTATCGCCACAGGTTCGCGCCCGCGGAGTCTCCCGGGTTTGGATACGGACGGGGTTCGCGTGCTGAACAGTGACGACGCCCTTCGTCTGGAGAAGCTTCCGGCGTCGGCTGTAATTATCGGCGGAGGCGTGATCGGAGTGGAATGGGCATCCATGCTCAGCGATTTCGGCGTTCAGGTGACGGTTGTGGAATATGCGCCGAGGCTCCTTCCGGGAGAAGACGAGGAGGTATCGCGCGAGCTTGAACGTCTGCTTAAGAAACGGGGAGTAACCGTAAGGACCGGCGCCAAGGTACTGGCCGATACGCTGCAGAAGAGCGATTCCGGAGTACAGCTCGCCGTTGAGCATAAGGAAGCGCGGCATATGCTGGAAGCGGAGATCGCACTCGTGTGCGTGGGACGTCAGGCCAACGTCGAAGGGATCGGCCTGGAGAATACCGACGTCAAAGTTGAAGGCGGCTATATTCGCGTCAACGACGTGATGCAGACGGCGGAGCTGCACATTTATGCGGTGGGGGACTGCGTCGGCGGCTTGCAGCTGGCTCATGCGGCGGGCCACGAAGGCATCGCCGCGGCTGAGCATATATGCGGGCATACAGTCCATCATTACGCTTCCCACCAGATTGCACGCTGCGTGTACTCGCGTCCGGAAACGGCGAGCGTCGGACTTACCGAGCGGCAGGCGATAGAACGCGGTCATCAAATCAAGACCTCCAAGGTGCACTTTAAGGCCCTTGGCAAGGCGCTCGTTTACGGAGAAAGCGACGGTTTTGTGAAGGTGATTGCCGACTCTGCAACAAATGATATACTGGGTGTGCACATGATCGGTCCTCATGTAACCGATCTGATTTCGGAAGCGGCGCTGGCGCAACTGCTTGAGGCGACGCCTTGGGAAGTCGGACAAACGATTCATCCGCATCCGACCTTGTCCGAAATATTGGGCGACGCCATGCTGGCCGTTGACGGGAAGGCAATTGTCGTTTAATCGTACTTGAAATATTGAAATTGTGTTCATAAACCAAACGGTTTATAATATATATAGTGTCAAGTACTAGCACCTGGTAATAATATTAGGTGATGATGATAAGGAGGCGTCTGCCCCATGTCCATCGGACAAATAACCAAACATCGGCAGCTTGGTTTGAGCGACGATCAAATCATTGAGATGTACACATATATGCTGAAGGCCCGAATGTTCGACGAGAGAGGGTTTGTTTTGCAGCGTTCCGGGAAAATTGCGTTTCACGTATCCGGCATCGGACAGGAAACGGCGCAGGTGGCTGCCGCATTCGCGCTGCAAAAGGGAAAAGATTATTTCCTCCCTTACTATCGCGATTACGGATTCGTTCTAACCATCGGAATGACGCTCAGGGAGCTTATGCTTTCGGTCTTCGCCAAGGCTGAAGATCCGAACAGCGGCGGCCGGCAAATGCCGGGGCATTTCAGCCATAAGAAGCTGAACATCGTCACGGGGTCAAGTCCGGTAACGACGCAGGTGCCGCATGCCGTAGGCTTTGCGCTGGCTTCAAAGATGAAGCGTCAAAACTTCGTATCGTTCGTGACATTCGGAGACGGTTCCAGCAACCAGGGCGATTTTCATGAAGGCTGCAATTTTGCAGGCGTACATAAGCTGCCGGTTATTTTCATGTGCGAAAACAATCAATATGCGATTTCGACCCCGCTTCACAAACAGACGGCCGGAAGCATTGCGGAACGGGCTGTCGGCTACGGATTTCCGGGTATCAAGGTAGACGGCCGGGATCCGCTGGAGGTGTACCGCGTGGTCAGGGAAGCACGCGAGCGGGCCATTCGCGGTGAAGGGCCGACATTGATTGAAGCGGTTATGTACCGCATCCCGCCGCATTCTACTTCTGATAACGATCTGCTTTACCGGACCAAGGAAGAAGTCGAGGAGAATCGTGCCAAAGACGGTCTCATTGGATTCAGGCGGTATATGATCGAATGCGGTGTATGGAGCGAAGAACGGGATGCCGAACTGATGGAGCAAATCAAAGCGGAGCTGACCGAGGCGACGAATTACGCCGAGCAAGCGCCGTTTCCGAAACCGGAAGATACGCTGCGGCATGTGTATGCCGATTCAGGGGAGGTATAATCATCGTGGCCGTCATAACCTATTTGGAAGCCATTCGTACGGCAATGAAAGAAGAAATGGAACGGGATGAAGATGTGTTCGTTCTCGGCGAGGATGTCGGCAAGGGCGGCGTCATGAATGCGACCAAAGGGCTGCGCGACCAGTTCGGGGAAGAACGCGTAATGGACACGCCGCTGGCGGAATCGGCCATTGCAGGAGTGGCGATTGGCGCGGCGATGTACGGCATGAAGCCTGTAGCCGAGATGCAGTATGCGGACTTTATTTTTCCTGCTACGAACCAGATCATCAGCGAGGCGGCTTTGATCCGCTACCGCTCCAACAACGATTGGAACTGTCCGATCGTCATACGCGCGCCTTACGGAGCGACAGGGGGTGGGGCCCTTTACCATTCGCAGTGTCCGGAGTCCGTATTTTTCGGCATTCCCGGATTGAAGATCGTTGCCCCGTCTACCCCTTATGATGCCAAAGGATTGCTCAAAGCGGCGATTCGTGATGCTGATCCGGTTCTCTATTTCGAGCATAAAAAATGCTACCTGGGAATCACGGGCGAGGTGCCGGAAGACGATTATATCGTACCGATCGGCAAGGCCGACGTGAAACGGGAAGGCACCGATATTACGGTGATTTCCTACGGACTGACCGTGCAATATGCGATGAGAGCGGCGGAAGAGCTGGACAAGGAAGGCATCAGTGCGCATATTCTGGATTTGCGCACCCTTCAACCGCTTGATAAAGAAGCGATTCTGAAAGCAGCAAGCAAAACCGGCAAGGTATTAATTATTCATGAAGACAACAAAACCGGCGGAGTCGGCGCGGAGGTATCCGCGATCATCGCGGAAGAGCTTCTGTTCGAGCTCGATGCACCGATCATGCGGCTGTGCGCGCCCGATGTGCCGGCTGTAGGGATGAATCCTCCGATGGAGAAATTTTTCCTCTTGAATACGGATAAAATCATGGAAGCCATGCGGAAGCTGGCATTGTTCTAAGGCAGGCAGCGAGCCCTTTGAAGCTGACGTATTTAGCCGTCCTCCAGGCCGGCGTTTTCATAGGAGGTTATGCAGCATGAAGGAGAACATGAAGGGGACTGAAGTTACCGTTCCCCATTTGGCAGAGAGTCTGGTGTCGGCGACGATCGGCAAATGGCTTAGGCAGCCCGGGGATTACATAGCGCAATATGATGTGCTTTGCGAGCTGATTACGGACAAGGTAACGGTAGAGATGCCTTCGCCCATTGAAGGCAGGCTCGTTCGGCTTTTGGTGGAAGACGGGGCCACGGCGGCGGTGGGAGAAGCGATCTGTATCATTGAGGAGCCACAGCAGGCGGCTGACGGCGCCGCAGCAAACGGAGCGGCACAAACGGAACAGCCGGGCACTTTATCACGTCCGGCGGCGGAAGCCCAAAATCCGGGGTTGGGCGGCCGTTTCTCTCCGGCGGTGCTGAAGCTGGCGGTCGAGCACGGTATCTCTCTTGGCGATGTGCAGGGAACGGGGTTGGGCGGCCGTATTACCCGCAAGGACGTTGAAGCATTCATTGCTTCCGGGCGTGCAGCCGTCCCGGGATCTGTCATGCCGGCAGCCGAAGCGAATAAGGCCGCAGCTGCCGCAGCCGTAGTCGAGGGGGTATTTATTCCCGAGCCTCCGAAGGTGCCTGTCCGCTCGACTGGCATTCATTTGTCGGAGAATCCGCCATTACCGAAGATCGAGGTGGAAGGACATTCTCTGGAAGGCCGCGGAGAATATTTGATCGACGTGACGCCGATCCGCAACACCATCGCGAGCCGAATGCGTCAAAGCGTGACGGAAATTCCTCATGCATGGACGATGATCGAAGCGGATGTCACGAACCTGGTGCTGCTGCGCAACAAGGTCAAGGATGAATTCATGAAGCAGGAAGGCATCAACTTGACTTATCTCGCGTTCCTGCTTAAAGCGGTTGTGAGCGCCATTAAGGATTATCCGATCATAAACTCGGTTTGGGCCGTCGATAAAATCATCGTCAAACGGGATATCAATATTTCCCTTGCCGTAGGCACTGAGGATTTCGTGGTTACGCCTGTCATCAAGAAGGCTGATCAAAAAAATATTGCCGGCCTTGCCCGGGAAATCGACGAGCTGACCCGGAAGGGAAGAACCGGCAAACTGACGCTTAACGATTTGGAAGGCGGCACGTTCACGGTCAACAACACCGGTTCGTTCGGATCGATTCTTTCCTATCCGATTATCAACTATCCGCAAGCTGCGATTCTAACCTTCGAGTCGATCGTAAAGAAGCCGGTCGTTATTCAGGACATGATCGCCGTTCGTTCCATGGTCAATCTATGCCTGTCCCTTGACCACCGTATTCTGGATGGGGTGATCTGCGGCCGATTCCTGCAGCGTGTCAAGGAAAATCTGGAAGCTTATAACCAGGATACGAAGCTATACTAGTACTTGCTTGGTAACAACATTCTATAGCAGCATCCCCACGGTGAAGAGCAGCGTGGACAACAGCATGGATATGATCATCACATATACGATAATCTTGAAAATAAGTTTGTTTTGCATAAGATTCAACTCCTGTTCATGGGAATACTATAATGATATTGTAACTCATGCGTAGATTGGAGGAAAGCGAATGATTAATCAAGAGCGATTAGTGGCTGAATTTATCGAGCTTGTCCAGGTAGATAGCGAAACGCGTCATGAACAGGAAATCAGCCGGGTGCTGAAAGAGAAGTTCGCAGCGCTCGGCCTTAAGGTGGAAGAGGACGATACGGCGGCCCAAACGGGTCACGGATCGGGCAACCTGATTTGTACACTGCCAGCATCGCCGGGCAAGTCCGCGGCGGCCAAGCTTTTCTTCACCTCGCATATGGATACGGTCACTCCGGGCAAAGGCATTAAGCCCCAGATCGGCGAGGACGGGTACATACGCAGCGACGGGACGACCATTCTCGGAAGCGATGATAAAGCGGGATTGGCTGCAATGCTGGAAGCGATCCGTGTGCTGAAGGATAACCAGATCGAACACGGTCAAATCCAATTTATCATTACGGCCGGAGAAGAATCAGGCTTGCTTGGCTCCCGCGCCATGGACGCCAAATGGGTGGATGCGGACTTCGGCTATGCGCTGGACTCCAACGGTGAGATCGGGGCCATTGCCGTTGCCGCTCCGACCCAGGCCAAGGTGAACATCACCTTCTGGGGACGTTCCGCACACGCGGGGGTGAATCCGGAGGACGGGGTCAGTGCGATTACGGTGGCCAGCAAAGCGATCTCCCGCATGCCACTTGGCCGAATCGATAAAGAAACAACGGCCAACATCGGCCGCTTTGAAGGCGGTGTGGAGGGAGCAACCAACATCGTAGTCGAGCGGGTTCGACTGGAAGCCGAAGCTCGCAGCATTACACAGGAGAAAATGCTTGCACAGGTGGAAAGAATGCGCAAAGCGTGCGAAGATGCGGCTGCGGAGATGGGGGCGAAGCTCAACTTCCAAAGCGAGGTGATTTACCCCGCCTACATGTATGACGAATCGGCTCCGGTCGTCAAGCTGGCGATGAAGGCACTCACCAACTCCGGCTGCACTCCGCGCACCTTCCATTCCGGCGGCGGCAGCGACGCCAACATGTTTAACGGCATGGGAGTTCCGACCGTTAATCTGGCGATCGGGTATCTGGACATTCACACCACGAAAGAACGCATCGCAATAAAAGACCTGGTTAAAACTTCCGAAGTGGTAGTAAACATTATTCAGGAAGTTGCTAAGGGATCATAAAGCCGTCTTGGGAAGAACCACTCGCATGAAGAAACGTGCCGGGTGGTTTTTTTTATGGATTCTCCGACGTAAGTTGTATTGTAGGAGGTGTTCCAATGGGTTTGATGATGAAGAAGGGGGTTGTTACGGATGCGGATGGTCATGAGGCATTGCCGGACGCTAAAATTCAAATCGTTGAAGTAAGGCAGCCCGATGGGGCGACGGCCCGGGCTATTCACGATTTGTCCGTCTTTCCCAGGCTGGCCGTAGGGGATACCGTGCTGATGAATACGACGGCAGAAGCGCTTCAATTAGGCACGGGCGGCTACCATTTTATTCATGCGGTACTTGAGCCATCTATGGACGCCGCGGAACTGGGACCGGGCCATATTATGAAATTGCGCTACACGTCGCTGCAGCGCGCGGTGCTTGCGGCAGAAGAGCCGGATAGTCCGCATCATGAGACGCTGGCCGGCCGCAGGACGCTGGAGGGGATGCCGGTGCTTCTCGGGGAACTGCACAGTATGCTGCCTGTGGCGGTATGCTGGCTGCGTCATCTGGCCAATCAAGCGCAGCCCGGGACCAAAGAACTCAGGATTGCGTACATCATGACGGACGGCGGTGCTTTGCCGCTTTCTATCAGTCTGCATGCCGCCAGATTATGCGGCCTGGGCTGGCTTGCCGGTACGATTACCTACGGTCACGCCTATGGCGGGGATCTCGAAGCCGTCAATAAATATACGGCGCTGCTTGCAGCAAGACATGTTCTGCAGGCCGATATCGCCATTGTTATTATGGGTCCGGGGATCGTTGGGACAGATACCGTTTACGGGTACAGCGGGATGGAGGTCGGTGAGCTGATCAACGCTGTCCATGCCCTCGGAGGAACGCCCGTCGCCATTCCGCGGATCAGCTTTGCCGATCCCAGGGAGCAGCACCGGGGGATCAGCCGGCATACGCTGACGGCACTAGCCGTCGCTGCCCTGGCACCATGCAGCCTGCCGCTGCCGCTGCTCCGGGATCCCGGGAAAATCATGCTGCTGAAACGGCAGATGCAGCAGTATGAGCTCGACCGGCTGCACCGCGTGCGCTGGACGGAAGCTCCCTCCGTGGATGAATTGGATGCTGCGCTGGAGCTTTACGGCAGGCCGGTCACTTCGATGGGAAGGGGATTACGTGAAGACCCTTCGTTTTTTGCAGGAGTTTGCGGGGCCGCTTCCGTTGCCTATCGGCAATGCTTGTATGGACAGGACAGACAGGACGAATAAGCCGGTTCTTCAGCTCAGCGGCGCTTCTTGCGTTCAAAAATGCGGTTAAAGGCTGATCGGCCGACATGGTTCCCAGCATCATTTTCAAATATTGTCTTACTTCCCATGCCTTGCCTACAAGACGCAGCTGACCGTTGCCAACATAGGTTTTCATAGTGTTTTCCCCCAAGCTTTGATAGGTTGATATAGTTCACCTTATGCGAGAGAAAAAGCGAGTATGACTTGAATTCATGGTATAATAAATCGATGTCTTATGATTAAAATAACCAAATGGTAAGAAAGGAATCCGGTCATGACTTCAATTCCCCATAAAAAATTTGAAGAGGTCACTATCTCTACCCGATCTGTATTCCAGGGAAGGATCATTTCTCTCCAGGTGGATACCGTCAAGCTGCCGAACGGGTCGGAGGCGACCCGCGAAATTGTGAAGCATCCGGGAGCCGTGGCCGTACTCGCCATCACCCCCGATGATCGGATGCTTGTCGTAGAGCAGTACCGCAAGCCGCTCGAAAAAAGCCAGATTGAAATCCCCGCAGGTAAATTAGAACCTGGCGAGAAGCCGGAAAACTGCGCCCGTCGGGAACTGGAGGAAGAAACCGGCTACACCAGCGCTTCGCTTCAGCTTCTAAGTTCATTCTATACATCTCCCGGCTTTGCCGATGAGATCATTCATCTGTATGTAGCCCAGGGCCTGACCAAAGGGGAGGCCCAACCGGATGAGGACGAGTTCCTTGAGATCGAAGCCATTACGCTCGAGCAAGCGCAGCAGTATGTGGCTGAAGGGCGGATCAGCGACGCGAAGACGATTATGGCGATATATGCCTGGCAAATGTATAAACTGACAGGGAAGTTCTGATATGTCACTGCAGGATTATTATGCCGACCTTCATATCCATATCGGACGGACGGAAGAAGGAGAAGCGGTCAAAATCAGCGCGGCGAAAAATCTGACGTTTTATAACATTGCTCAGGAAGCCTCGGAGCGCAAAGGTATCGATATCGTTGGCATCATTGATTGTCATTCGCCCGGAGTGCAGCGGGAGATGGTGCATTATTTGGAACGGGGCGATATGGAGGAGCTCGATGGCGGAGGCATCCGGTATCACCATACAACCATCATCTTAGGCTGTGAAATCGAGGTGCGGGATCCGGGGTTGGGCACGGCTCACCTGATCGCATATTTGCCCAAGCTTTCCGACATGCTGCAGTTTACGGATTGGCTCGGTAACTATATGAAGAACGTGAATCTGAGTTCTCAGCGCATCTATACTACAGCCCGTGAACTGCAGCGGGAGGTCATCGATCGTGGAGGGCTGATGGTGCCCGCCCACATTTTTACACCGCACAAGAGTGTGTACGGCAGCTGCTCCACCCGGATGGAGCACCTGCTTGATCTGGACGGTATCGCGGCGGTAGAGCTGGGCCTGAGCGCGGATTCGGTGATGGCGGGGTATATCAGCGAGTTGGACCGATATACGTTCCTGACCAACTCCGATGCGCACTCTCTGCCCAAGATCGGGCGTGAATATAACAAGCTTGCGCTGGAGCGCCCGACCTTCGATGAACTGCGCAAAGCGCTGAATAGGGAAGAGGGACGTCGGGTGCTGGCGAACTACGGTTTGAACCCGCGGCTGGGCAAATACCATCGGACTTACTGCAGCAGCTGCAATCATATATTGGACGAACAGCATGCCATCGCGACGGAGCGCTGTCTATACTGCGGCAGTACGAAGCTCGTCAACGGGGTCATGGACCGGATTCTGGATATCGCCGATCGGGACGAACCCGTCATTCCCGCTGACCGTCCGCCATATCATTACCAGGTTCCGCTTGAGTATATCCCCGGCCTCGGTCCCAAGACGCTTCATCGGCTGCTCGCCCGTTTCGGCACCGAAATGAATATGCTGCACCGGGCTGCGTATGAGGAGCTTGCGGAAGCCGCAGGCGAGACCATCGCCCGCTATTTGACGGATGCACGCTCCGGAAAACTGCGGCTCGCAACGGGCGGAGGCGGCAAATACGGGAAGGTGGAAGCCTGAAGTCATAATGGGAGGCGCTTTTTCATATGCTCTAGTAATCGGACAAGGGGGGCATGGCAGCATGTTGCGCAACCGAACGCTTGAGCAGTATATGAAGGAGCATTTGTCGCTGTATATTTTTGTCGGTGTAATTTTCGTAACAGGAGTCGTCTTTGGCGCCGTCATGGTAAACGCCCTCTCGCTGGAGCAAAAGCAGGAGATTACAAGGTATCTCGGCAATTTTTTTTCCATTGTAACTCAAGGCGGTCTGGAAAGCGGGACGGCTTCCTCCATCAAGGAGTCTTTCACCATGCACATCAAATGGGTCCTGATCATCTGGCTGCTCGGACTATCCGTTATCGGACTGCCGCTTATTCTTATTCTTGACTTTCTGAAAGGCGTGCTGATTGGATTTTCGGTCGGTTATATGGTGGGCACGCTTTCCTGGAAAGGGCTTTTGTTCGCGCTGGTTTCGGTCGTTCCGCAAAATTTGATTGTCATTCCGCTGCTGATTATTTGCAGTGTGTCCGCGATTTCGTTTTCCATTCTTCTGGTGAAAAACCGGTTTATCAGCCGAAAAGGCACTCTTTACGAGCCTTTTATGCAGCTTTCCGGGACCATTCTCGCTTCCGGTTTCATGCTGATCGGAGTCGCTGTATTTGAAGCCCATGTTTCACCTGTCATGATGAAATGGGTTGCACCGATGCTAATCACAATGCCGCCCTCTTGAGGATAGGGCTAAAAGGTTTGACTTTCTTGCGTTTCACCTCCTATAATGTAAGCATAAGGATCCTGTAGTTAATGCTTATGAAAGAAGGTTTTGCTGCGCAAAACCGAAAGCATTGCTTACGAGTAAGGTTTTGTTGTGCAAAACCCAAAATCACGGCTTACAAGTAAGGTTTTGCTGTGCGAAACCCGAAGCGTGGGCTTACGAGTAAGGTTTTGCTTTCACAAAACCCGTAGGGGGAAAAGCATGGAATCTCGCATCGAAAAAATAAAGCAGCAGCTTCAGTCTCAAGGCTATAAGCTGACACCGCAGCGTGAAGCGACCGTCCGGGTGCTGCTTGAGAACGAGGAAGACCATCTGAGTGCGGAAGATGTCTTCATGCTCGTAAAGGATAAAGCGCCGGAGATTGGCCTTGCTACCGTATACCGGACACTGGAACTGCTAAGCGAGCTGCATGTGCTCGAGAAGATGAATTTTGGCGACGGCGTGGCACGGTACGATTTGCGAAACGACAGTACTCATCATCATCATCACCATCTGATATGTGTGCAGTGCGGAGCCGTGGACGAAATTATGGAAGATTGGCTTGGCATGCTCGAGGAACGGCTGGAGCGGGAGTTCCGGTTTCAAGTACTCGATCACCGGCTGGATTTCCAGGGCATTTGTCACCGCTGCCGGGATAAGAACAAAACATGAACCCGAAACCTTCGGCTTGAGTATCGATTCAGGCTGAAGGTTTTTTGCATACTTTACATATTCACACCATTATGACAAATCCTATATAGTACGTTTTGTCGATGAGGGAGGAGATTGACTCATGATCATAGGAATACCGAAGGAAATCAAGAGTAATGAGAATCGGGTGGCCTTGACACCCGGAGGGGCAGCGATGCTGAAGGCGGCAGGTCATACCGTTCTCATTGAAACGGGAGCGGGTGCCGGCAGCGGCTTTTCTGACGAGGATTATGCCAAAGAAGGCGCCGTGCTGATCCCGGAGGCGGCCGAGGTATGGGCGAAGTCGGAAATGATCATGAAGGTGAAGGAGCCGCTGCCTCAGGAATTCATCTATTTTCGTGAAGATTTGACACTCTTTGCCTATTTGCACTTGGCGAACGAACAACTGCTGACCGAGGCCCTGGTCCGCACCAAGATGACGGCCATCGCCTACGAAACGATTCAAATGCCTAACGGCAGCCTACCTCTTTTGACGCCTATGAGCGAAGTGGCCGGCCGGATGTCGGTTCAGGTGGGGGCTCAATTCCTGGAGCAATTTTACGGAGGACGGGGCATCCTTCTTGGCGGCGTACCGGGTGTGCCTCCTGCGGACGTGATTATTCTGGGCGGCGGGATCGTTGGCACCAACGCCGCCAAAATGGCGCTGGGTCTTGGAGCCAATGTCGTTGTGATTGAGAAAAACGCCGACCGGATTCGCTATCTGGACGACGTGTTTCACGGACGGATTCGAACACTCATGTCCAATCCGTACAATATTGCCAATGCGGTGCAGAAGGCGGATCTTTTGATCGGCGCCGTTCTTATCCCCGGTGCGAAAGCGCCGAAGCTGGTTACAGAAGAAATGGTAAAACAGATGAAGCCGGGGGCTGTCATTGTCGATGTGGCCGTCGATCAGGGAGGCTCGATTGCCACCGTGGACCGGGTGACTACGCACAGCCAGCCGACATACGTGAAGCACGGCGTGATCCATTATGCCGTTGCGAATATGCCCGGGGCCGTGCCGCGGACGTCTACCCTCGCTTTAACCAATGTGACGATCGCTTACGCTTTGGAGCTTGCCGGTAAGGGAGTCACCCGGGCGTTATACGGTAACGGGCCATTAAAGCACGGCGTGAACACGTATCGCGGTCATGTGACTCACAGCGCCGTAGCGGAGGCCGTAGGCTTGCCGTACACAGGTCTTGATACGCTTTTGCCTATTAGCTGAAGAAAGCGGCGACCCGCACATAATCGCGTCCGAAAGATCATAGTCTTTTAGAGGAAAGGGGAGAGTACAGGCTATGATCTTTCATATTCGTATCCGTAAGTGGATGGGCCGTATGCGATTCATGCTGTTGTTTCTGGCGTTCACCTTTGCGATGTATCATATACTGCTAATGGTCACCCGTTTTATTGAGCCCATGCCTAAATACAAAGCGCCGGCCGGCGGAGCGGTGAAGGTGTTTCATAATGAGCATGCTGCAATATCCCCGTCTGTCAGTATGGGAGAGCGGCTGAAACTTTTTTATTGGATCGGTGAATAAAAATGCTGTGACGAGGCAGGAAATCCCCCCTTTTTGTTGAATTTTTATGTAATACTGCAGCTTGACAACACAGAAGGGGATCAGGCTCTCATGAAAAACGATTTGAAATCGTTTATCCGATTTTTATCTGAAGAACGAGGCTTAGCCCAAAATACGCTGGACTCTTATGAACGCGACTTGCAGCAATACATCCATTTTTTGGAGCAATCAGGCGTTCATTCGCTGAAGGACAGCGGGAAGGTGAGCATTTCGTCTTACCTGCTTAAGTTAAAACAGATGGGGCGGGCTACGGCAACGCTTTCCCGTAATATGGTATCCATCCGTTCGTTTTATCAGTATATGGTGAAAGAACGGATGCTGGAAAATGATCCTTCCATGCATATGGAGACTCCGAAGCTGGAGAAGCGGGTACCCAAAGTGCTTTCCGTTTCCGAGATGGAGAGGCTGCTGGAATCGCCGCCGACGTCAACGCCCAACGGGATGCGCGATAAAGCGATGCTGGAGGTGCTTTACGCCACCGGGATCCGGGTATCGGAACTGGTCTCGCTTGATGTGGACAGCGTGGACCTGACGGTCGGGTTTATTCGCTGCGTAGGTAAAGCCAAGGAAAGAATCGTTCCGCTGGGAAGCATCGCTTCCCAATATGTAGCGGAATATATCGAAAAGATGCGTCCAAAATTGCTGAAAAAATCCAAGGACGAGGAAGCGCTGTTTATCAATCATTTGGGAACGCGCATGACAAGACAGGGGTTTTGGAAAATCATTAAACGATATGCTGTGGAATCGGATATCCAGATGGAAATCACGCCGCATACCCTTCGTCATTCGTTCGCCGCTCATCTGCTGGAGAACGGGGCTGACTTGCGTTCTGTTCAAGAAATGCTCGGCCATGCCGATATTTCCACCACGCAAATTTACACCCAGGTGGGACGGGGCAAAATGAAAGACGTTTACAATCGCACCCACCCTAGAGCCGGAATTAAATAACGGCTGATTCGCCCGCCTTTCGTGTGAACGGAAGACGGGTTGTTTCCATTCGGCGGCTTTTGCAAAAGCCACTATGGTTTGCGATAATAAGCTCATGAGTTAGTCATCTAAAAAGAGAGGTGGGGCAGGTTTGAAATATAAACGCATGGCAGTGATTGTATTGGACAGCGTAGGCATCGGCGAGCTTCCTGATGCAGCGCGTTTTGGAGATACCGGAGCTCATACCCTGGGGCATATTGCGGAGCGGGTGTCTTCGCTGAGATTGCCCCACATGCAGCGGCTCGGGCTGGGGAATATTGCTCCCTTGCAAGGAATTCCACCGGTAGAGAAGCCGCAGGGATACTACGGAAAAATGGCTGAGGTATCGGTCGGCAAAGATACAATGACCGGGCATTGGGAAATCATGGGGCTGAAGGTAGAGACCCCCTTCAACGTATTTCCTGACGGATTTCCGGCAGAGCTGATCGAACGTTTTGAGAAAGAAACCGGCCGCAAGGTCATCGGCAACAAAGCGGCCTCCGGCACAGAGATTCTGGATGAACTCGGTGCGGAACAGATGGAGACGGGGGCATGGATCCTCTATACTTCCGCCGATAGCGTACTGCAGCTGGCGGCCCATGAAGAAATTATACCGCTGGAAGAACTGTACCGCGGCTGTGAAATCGCCCGGCGCTTGACGCTGGATGAACCCTATGCCGTCGGCCGCGTTATCGCTCGTCCGTACATAGGAAAGCCCGGAGCTTTCACGCGGACGCCGAACAGGCATGATTATGCCGTTAAGCCTCCTGCGCCTAACGTTATGAATCTGCTCAAGGATGCGGGATACGACGTGATCTCCGTAGGTAAAATTAACGATATTTTTTCCGGGGAAGGGGTCACGGAATCGAATCCCACCAAGAGCAATCTGGACGGTATACACAAGACGATAGACAAGCTTTCGCAGGCTTTCGAAGGGCTGCTGTTTACGAACCTGGTCGATTTCGATTCCTTGTACGGGCATCGGAGAGATCCCGAAGGGTATGCGAAGGCCTTGAACGAATTCGACGATTGGCTGCCGAAGCTGATGGAGCGGATTGGCGAAGAGGATTTGCTGATTTTGACCGCGGACCACGGGAACGATCCGGTTCATCACGGAACCGATCATACCCGGGAATATGTTCCGCTGCTGGTATACAACCCGGCTTTTCAATCGGCGGGATCGCTGGGCGTTCGTCATACGTTCGCCGATATTGCAGCTACGATTGCCGATAATTTTAACCTGACCGCCGTGAAGAATGGAACAAGCTTTTTAAACGATTTACAATAAACGACCAAGATGAAGGGAGCGTGTTTGTTCATGGAACAAAACGCGTTGCTGCAAAATATTAAAGAGGCCGCGGAATATATCCGCAGCAAATATCCGATTGAACCTGAAATCGGTCTGGTGCTCGGCTCCGGACTGGGCGTGATCGCGGATATGGTGCAGGATGGCGTGGTGATTCCTTATGAGGATATTCCCCATTTTCCGGTGTCTACCGTGGAAGGACATGCAGGCGAGCTGCTGCTGGGCACGGTTAGCGGGCGCCATGTCTTGTTGATGAAAGGGCGCTTTCACATGTATGAAGGTTACAGTGTCGAGACGGTTTCCTTCCCCATCCGGGTCATGAAGGCGCTAGGCGTTAAAATACTGCTTGTCACCAATGCGGCCGGGGGCATTAATACTTCTTATAATGTGGGCGATTTGATGCTGATTAAGGACCATATCAACTTTACGTTCCGCAACCCGCTGATCGGCCCCAATCACAGCGAGCTTGGTGTCCGTTTTCCGGATATGTCCGAGGCATACAGCCGCCGGTTGCGCGATATAGCCAAGACGGTAGCCTCCGAACAAGGGCAGAAGCTTCAAGAAGGCGTCTATATCGGTCTGTTGGGGCCATCGTATGAAACACCGGCTGAAATCCGGATGATGCGTACGCTCGGCGCAGACGCCGTGGGCATGTCGACGGTAGCTGAAGTGCTGGTCGCCCGCCATGCAGGCATTGAGGTACTGGGTTTCTCCTGCATCAGCAATATGGCTGCAGGCATCCTGGATCAGCCGCTGTCCCACCAGGAAGTGATGGAGACGACGGAGCGGGTGAAGCAAACGTTCTTGAAGCTTATTGTAGGTATTATTCCGCGCATTTAGCGTTCCGGTCTGCGTCTGACATTGAAAGGAGAGGTGAAAGCAATGGAACCTTATTATGCAGAACACATCCAGGAGTCTGCTCAATGGATCAGCGATCGGATTGACCGCCGTTCGCTCGATATCGGTCTTGTTCTCGGCTCCGGTCTTGGCGACATGGCCGCCCAGGTTGAGGATGCTGTCACGATTCCTTATGAACGCATACCGCATTTTCCGGTTTCTACGGTAGAAGGACATGCAGGCCAGTTCGTCATCGGCAGGCTCGAGGGCAAATCCGTCATCGTCATGCAAGGGCGCTTTCACTATTATGAAGGTTATTCGATGAAAAAGGTTGTATTTCCGATCTATGTCATGAAGCAGCTGGGGGTCCGATCTTTGGTTATCACCAATGCGGCCGGGGGAATGAATCGAACATTCCAAGCCGGTGATTTAATGCTGATCACCGATCATCTGAATATGACCGGTGACAATCCGCTTATCGGCATCAATCATCCTGAACTGGGGCCTCGGTTTCCGGATATGTCTGAAGCTTACAACCGGGAATACCGTGCATTGGCTAAACAAATTTCAGAACAAATAGGACATGAGCGCAATGAACCTGTACGGTTGCAGGAAGGCGTCTATGCCGGAATCAGCGGCCCGAATTATTTGCCTCCCGCCGAGCTGACGATGCTGGCCCGGCTCGGAGGAGACGCCATTGGCATGTCTACCGTCGGCGAGGTCATCGCGGCCAGTCATGCCGGCCTGAAGGTGCTCGGCATCTCCTGCATCACCGACATGGCGATTGGAGAGGAGCTCGAGCCGCTTACGCACGAGCAGGTGGTCGCCGTAGCGAACCGGACGAAGCCGGTATTCATCGAACTGGTCTGCCGGTTTGTGCGGGAGGTCAGTGTGTAATTGGGGAGCCGCTGCGGAGGCTGCATTCCCATCGAAGACTGCTGTAAAGCAATAACCTGGCCACCGGCCAGGTTATTTTGCCTCAAATCAAGTGAAGGCGCTCTCCGAGATCTGCCAATGGGGATGCCTTTTTTAAGGTTACTTCGATTTTTTTGCGCCCTTATCGCTTGTTCTTGTCGTTGTATTTTGATTGGCATGTCCTTGTTGTTTAGCGCACATCCGGGACACCTCCCCTGCAAGAAGCATTCTTCAGCTTTCATATTATGGCTTTCCTGATCACGATTATGCGATTCGCAAGTACGCTCCAGTGATAAAGGAACAGGAGGCCAGGCGTCTTGAACGGGGCAGCGGATTCCAGATCCGGGAAACGCTTCTTAATATTCGAACCGAGCACTCTGTCCATGCGGCGGAGTTTTAGTATCGATGTTTTGTTGCCGTAATAGTTTTATGCTAAAATAGCTTGGGGCATAATAGCTGAAGATGCTGATTAGCTAAATTTGTCACAAATTTTTCACCTGTTCGACCTCAAAGGGCATGTGTAAATTGATGCGTATTTTGTACAATAAGACTATACGTCTTAACGGCTAACAGTAAGGGGGGAATTACCTATGCAAAAATGGGCTATGTTTTCACTATTCATCATCGCTTGTCTCCTCGGTACGGGAGTGCTGTTCCAGAATATCTCGGCGCGTCAAGCGGAGATGGCGCAGGAAGAAGCTGCGGGTCCGACATTGAAGTTCGTTGCTACGAACTATAAGTTCGATCAAGAGGAGTACACCGTGAAAGCCGGCGAAAAAGTGACCGTTTCTTTGCAAAACAAGGAAGGTCTGCATGCGATTGAAATCGTAGGCACGAACGTAAAGCTTGACAACAATACCAAGTCCATGGAAGTGACTTTCGACAAACCGGGCGAGTATGAAGTGCATTGCTCGCTGCCATGCGGTCCAGGCCATGCGGATATGAAAACGAAGCTGATCGTTCAATAATTCAATAACGACTGCACAAGGAAGCTTGAGGGTTTTACCTCGGCTTCCTTTTCTTTTGGTCCTGCGGCGCATATAATACTTGTAATATGGTAAAATGCGAGGTGCGGATTGCGTGAGGACGGTCGATATCATACATAAGAAAAGGGATGGCGGCGAGCTGACAAAGGAAGAACTGGATTTCCTGATTGAAGGTTACACTCGCGGAGACATTCCGGATTACCAATTGTCTGCGTGGGCCATGGCGGTGTTTTTCAATGGAATGACGGCACGGGAAACGGCTGAGCTTACGATGGCGATGGTCCGTTCGGGCGAGCAAGTGGATTTGAGCTCCATTCCCGGCGTCAAAGTCGACAAGCACAGTACCGGCGGCGTCGGCGATACGACGACCTTAATTCTGGCTCCATTGGTGGCGGCTGCAGGAATCCCGGTAGCCAAAATGTCGGGAAGAGGGCTCGGACACACAGGAGGAACCATTGATAAGCTGGAGGCGATTCCAGGCTTTGAGGTGGAACGCACCAAAGAGCAGTTCCTGAATCAAGTGAAGGAAATCGGTCTGGCCGTCGTGGGCCAATCCGGCAATTTGACTCCGGCGGACAAAAAGCTGTATGCGCTGCGCGATGTAACGGCAACCGTCGAATCCATACCTCTGATTGCAAGCTCCATTATGAGCAAGAAAATTGCATCCGGCGCGGATGCCATCGTGCTGGACGTTAAAACCGGCCGGGGAGCATTCATGAAATCTCTGGAGGATTCCGTCCGGTTGGCGAAGGCGATGGTGGAGATTGGCACGGAGATTGGCCGTGAGACGGTTGCGGTGATCACGAATATGGATGAACCGCTCGGACCGTCCATCGGCAACGCTCTGGAGGTGCGCGAAGCCATAGAGACGCTGAAGGGGCAAGGACCGGCTGAGCTGACGGAGCTTTGCCGGGAGCTTGCTAAGCATATGGTCCTTCTGGGCGGCAAAGCGCAGGATGAAACGGAAGCGAAGCAACTGGTCGACCAGCTGCTAAAGAGCGGAGAGGCGCTGGAAAAGCTGAAGCAGTTGATCAAGGCCCAGGGGGGAGATGCGCGTGTAGCCGATGAACCCGATCGGCTGCCTGAGGCCGCATACCGGGTGCCTGTGCCCTCCCCTGCCGACGGCAGTATTGCCGCGATCGATGCGGAGGCGTTAGGAGTTACTGCCATGCTGCTCGGCGCAGGCCGCGCCACGAAGGATGATCCTATCGATTTGGCCGTCGGTATCAAGCTGTTCAAACGCGTCGGGGATGCCGTAAAGGCAGGGGAGCCTCTGGCCGAGCTGTACATGAACCGGAATGAACCGGCTGATACGGCCCGGATGTGCGAGCGGACTGCTGCCGCGTTTACGATTACGGAGGCTCCGGCGCCAAGATCGAAGCTGATTTATGCCGTTGTGACCCGAAACGGAGTGCGGCATCTATAAAAAACAATGACTCGAGCGAAACGAAGCTCGAGTTTTTTCATGCCAAAATTGCTCATGATGGAATCGCCTTTTTTATGCATTTCTTTGTGCTGGATAAAGCATACTACATAGCGAATCAAATACAAGGAGGGGTTATGTGAATGAAAATTCGTAATAGGCTGTTAAGCACATCCGGAATCGCTCTTTGCTGCCTGGCGATGTTAGCCGCCGGCTGCGCGAACCGGCCGCAGGCGCAAAACGACCGGCAGCAGGTTCAGCAGCAAGCTGCGCCAAGCCAGGAAACGCGTCCCTTGAGTGAAACGGAAGAAAGAGTTGAGGTTGCCGATAAAGCCGCTGAAAAAATCGTTTCCGAGGTGCCGGGCGTCCAATCGGCAAACGTTCTGGTGACCCGCCGCAACGCTTATGTCGCCGCTGTACTCAAGGGCGGTCAAACTCAAGTGTCCCAGGACGTCGAGTCTCAGATTGCGGAGAAGGTTCGTGCCACCGACGCAAATATCCGGAACGTTTACGTTTCGGTCAACCCTGATTTTGTAAGCCGGGTAAACCGCTATGTTGACGATGTGCAGGCAGGCAGACCGATATCGGGGTTCGTGCAGGAATTTTCCGAGATCGTACAAAGAGTGTTCCCGAACGCAAGGTAATCAGCAAACCCATCAGGGTGCTTTTCTAGTGAAGCCAGAGAATCCGCCCGTCGGATCGCTCTGGCTTTTGTACGGCTGCAGGGGTGTCCTCCCTGGATATTAAGCGAGGCGCTTGCAGCCCGCTCCATTTCTTTTCACCATTGGAATATTTTGTCGGGTAATGGTCAACACTAATTACCAACAATTTAAACTTGAGCTTCAGTCAGGAGGGGTAGAACAGGCTATGATCAGCAAAGTATTGAAACTAGGGTTATCCGTTCAGCTTTTGCTTCTTCTTATGCTTCCAACCGCTATGGCAGAGGAAGGCAAGGCGGCCCAGCCGATTGACCTGGCGCCGAATTCAACGTCTGCCGTTGTCATGGATGCAGATACAGGAACCATTATTTTTGAAAAAAATAAAGATGCCAAGCTGCCTCCGGCCAGTATCACGAAGATCATGACGATGCTGCTGGTTATGGAAGCACTGGATCAAGGGAAAATCAAGATGGACGAAAAGGTGCGTACCAGTGAATACGCAGCCTCGATGGGCGGATCGCAAATTTTCCTGGAGCCAGGAGAGGAAATGACCGTTGAAGACATGCTCAAGGGCATAGCATTGGCTTCGGGTAATGATGCTTCTGTGGCGGTAGCTGAGAAAATAGCAGGCTCGGAGGAAGCGTTCGTGCGTATGATGAATGAGCGGGCCGAGCAGCTTGGCATGAAAAATACCCGTTTCGTTAACCCGAACGGGCTTCCTGCGGAGAATCACTATTCTTCGGCTTACGATATTGCGCTGATGTCCAAAGAACTGCTGAAGCACGAAGAAATTACTAAATACACAGGCCTGTATCAGGACTACTTGAGAAAAGAATCGCCCAGACCTTTCTGGCTGGTGAATACGAACAAATTGGTTCGTTTCTATACCGGTGCGGACGGACTAAAAACCGGTTATACCAGTGAAGCGAAATTTTGTCTGTCGGCCACGGCCAAAAGGGACAATCTCCGTGTGATTTCCGTCGTCATGGGTGAACCCGACACCAAGACCCGCAATGCGGAGGTAACGAAGCTGTTTGATTACGCCTTCTCCCAGTTTACGAGCCTTCCGATTTACAAAACCGGAGATACAATGGGTGAAATGAGGGTAGGCAAGGGTGAAACCCCTATCGTTCCTTTGACGGCCAAGCATCCCTACAGCGTCCTGCTCAAGAAGGGCGATGGCGTAAACGGCATTCGCCATGAACTGCAGTTGCTGCCTAATTTGAAGGCGCCGATCGCTGCGGGACAGCCGATTGGCAAGCTTGTCGTATACAAAGATGATCAGGTACTCACCGAGTTTGCGCTGGAATCGCCGGTAGATGTAAAAAAAGCCGGTTGGTGGACGCTGACGAAACGGACGGCTAAACGCCTGCTTTTCCTGGATTGAAGTTAGAGATACGCTGCTCACACGAATCGACATCATGAGTCCCCGCAGCAGATGAACGCCGCTAGCGGGGATTTGGTTTTATCCGCTTTGCGCAAGGTGTCGCAATTTTTCTAGTTCTGGCGCTTTTCTTCTAGTTTTGTCGGAGGTGCAGGAGATGGTTTCCTATGTGTAGAAAAGAGTGGGCATAGACGGGAAGGAGTGAGCAGTTTGAGTTTGCAAATTGAACTTGAACATTATCGTAAAATGCTGATTGTAAGGCTTAAAGGCGAGCTTGACCATCATACGGCGGATACCGTAAAGACGAAGATGGAAGAAGCGATTCTGAGGGGCAACAGCAGCCATATCATTTTGAGCTTAAAGGATCTGACCTTCATGGATAGCTCCGGCCTGGGAGTCATACTTGGACGCTATAAACTGATTACGGCCAGAGGCGGGAAAATGGTCGTTTGCGACGTGAATCCGTCCGTGTACCGTCTTCTTGAAATGTCGGGCCTGTTCAAAATTTTATCGATCCAGGATAACGAAAGAAAAGCGATCCAAAGTTTGGAGGTCGTATCATGAGTGAACGCAACTTTATGACGCTTCAGTTTGCAAGCCGCTCTGAGAACGAATCATTTGCACGTGTGGCCGTTGCCGCTTTTGTATCTCAACTCGACCCGACCTTGAATGAATTGACGGATATCAAAACCGTGGTTTCAGAGGCTGTGACCAACTCCATTATCCACGGTTACGATAATCGTCCGGATGGCGTAGTGACGATTACCGCACAAATCGAAGGGGATACCGTTTTTATCACAGTGGAAGATCAGGGAGCGGGGATCGAGGATCTGGATCTGGCTAAGCAGCCTCTGTATACTTCCAAACCGGAATTAGAGCGTTCGGGCATGGGCTTTACGATCATGGAAAATTTCATGGATGAAATCGAAGTCACTACCGCACTTGGCACAGGCACCACAGTCAGGATGAAGAAGCGAATCGAATCGAAAAAAGCTTTATTCAATTAGGGGTCTGATCTTATGGATGTGGATTTGAAGAACGCCTCTCACAGTTATTTGGACGATGCCGAAGTCAAGCGCTTGATCGCGTTAAGCCAATCAGGGGATGCGCTTGCCAGGGAGACGCTGGTGAACTGCAATATCCGTCTCGTTTGGTCGGTGGTACAGCGGTTTTTAAACCGCGGTTATGAAGCCGAGGATTTGTTTCAGATCGGCTGCATCGGCCTGTTGAAGTCGGTTGACAAGTTTGACCTGTCGTATGATGTAAAGTTTTCAACTTACGCCGTACCGATGATTATTGGGGAGATTCAGCGTTTCCTCAGGGATGACGGAACACTTAAAGTCAGCCGTTCACTTAAGGAGCTGGCCAACAAAATCCGCAAAACCAAGGATGAGCTTTCCAAACGAAACGGCCGCCTTCCCACGGTGAAGGAAGTAGCCGAAGAACTCCAGATTTCTCCCGAAGACGTGGTCTTTGCCCAGGAGGCGAACAAGCCGCTTTCCTCCATTCACGAAACCGTCTTTGAGAACGATGGCGACCCGATTACGCTGATGGATCAGATTGCCGACGAAGCGCAGGACAAGTGGTTTGATAAGCTTGCGTTGAACGAGGCGATCGGATCATTAAGCGAGCGGGAGCGTTTGATCGTGTATCTGCGGTATTTTCGGGATCAGACGCAGTCGGAGGTCGCAACCCGTCTTGGGATTTCTCAAGTGCAGGTATCCCGGCTGGAGAAAAAAATACTGCAATCCATAAAAAACCAAATTGCACAGTGAGGTTTAAAGAGGACGAGCCGGAGCTCATCCTCTTTTTGTTTATCCGGGAAAAGTTATCCGGCTTTTACGTCGTCGCGAAACAACAGCCCGATGCAGTAAAGGCCGGCAAGTCCGACCAGGGTATAGACAATACGGCTTAAGCCGGAAGATTCGCGGTGAACATCTCCTCCCAGCAGCGCTGTAACCAAATCCCATTCAAATAATCCCACAAGCAGCCAGTTCAGTGCCCCGATAACCACGAGCGTTAAAGCTGTTTTTGTCATGTCCTATGACACCTTCCTTGTGTTGAGAGTGAGTTCATTGTTAATAAGCTTAATTTTTGTTAAAAAATCTCTCATTATGCTGCCTGCGGCAAGTTAAATTATGCCAAAAAAAGGCGTGTTTATGACAGTGGGTTTTTATTCATACTAAGGCAAACAAGACAAACTGCGTCAAAAGGGAGGAACTGCAACATGCCGTCTGCTTCTGTTCCATCCCTGTATATACGTTTGCGCAAAAAAATGCAAGTGCGCCGCGGTGAACCGGTATATCTGGGACAAATTGCACAATTGCTGGCGGAGCCGGAGTATGAGCAAAAGCTGCAGATGCTGGAGCTGTACCGTCCCGACGAACAGGACGGAAGCCTGGTGCTGATCGATATGATGCTGATTGTCCGCAAGGTGAAGGAGCTGTATCCTTCCATGCAAATCGAGCTTTTTGGGGAACCTCATGCGCTGATTGAAATCCAAGGGCGCTCGAAGCCCCCCAGCCTGGTGTTGATCGTGCTCGTCTGGCTGCTGCTGTTTGTAGGATCGGGGTTAGCCATCATGAACTTTCACGCGGATGTCAGCATGGCCGAAGTGCACCGGCATATTTATAAACTTCTCACCGGCAAGGAGACAGAGCATCCGCTGTTGCTGCAAATTCCTTATTCGATCGGGATCGGCATCGGGATGATGACGTTCTTCAACCATTTGTTCAAGAAAAAATTCAATGAAGAACCGAGCCCGCTTGAAGTGGAAATGTTCATGTATCAGGAAAACCTGAATCATTACATCATTACAGATGAATATGGAAAAATGCAAGCAAAGCATCCTCGGGAGGAGGCGACTTCTCATCGGGATTCTTGATATCCTGCTTCAGATGTTTATCGGGATCGGCGGCGGACTGGTGGTTGGCAGCGGTATGGTAGCGTTTCTGGTCGTGCTGGATGTCATCCCCCGATTGGCTCAAATTACCAGATCGTATAAAAACATCCGGTCTTATGAAATAGCCGTTATTTTTGGTTCGCTGTTTTTTACGCTGACCGATTTTTTTGAATGGACGTATTTTCTTTTTCCGATGGCTGCGGCAGGGTTCGGTCTGTTTGCCGGTATCTTTGTCGGAATGCTCGCGGCCGCGCTGACAGAAGTGATTAATGTGCTGCCGATTTTGGCCAAGCGGATCCGTATGGAGCCATTTATGATTTGGCTGCTGATGGCGATGATTTTCGGTAAAGTCATCGGGTCGCTAATCGATTGGCTGGGTGTGCTGAAGTGATCCTTATTCGTATCAAGGAGGATAAAGGGATGAAGCCGTATAAAAGAGCGAAGCTTTTGAGGGTCCGAACGGGTTCGGACCTTGAGAAGGAAGATAGGCAAAACGGAAAATCGGAGGAGAAGCTGGCTATAGACAGCGAGGGAAACATTATTGACAACTCCGAAACCGAATCGGAGATGCCGCAGCCTCACATCGAATCAGAAGCTTCATCCGGCGGCAGTCCTAAGGGAGAATCCGGCTCTTTTCATCAAGAATGGACATTGACTGAAGAAGAACGCGAGCTGATGAAGGATACATCCATTTCAAAGGATTTCGGGCGTTTAAAAAGGCAGCTGGAAGAGCAGGTGGGGTTGAATAAAAGCTTCGATGTGGTGTTCCGGGAAATGGTGTTTGGAGGTCAAAATACCGGCATATTTTATTACAACGGATTTGCCAAGGATACGGTGCTGACCGATATTCTGGTGCGTCTATCCTATGCGGATCAAAGGCATCAGGACGACGGGCACACAGCAGGCCAAGGCGATCAGGGCAAGGAACAGTCCGATGTGATCGCGCTTTTCGAGCAAGCGCTGATTCCCCATATTCAAGTGACGAAGACAAAGAAGCTGAAAGAAGCCATTGATCATGCGGCGATAGGCGGAACGGCTTTTTTCTTCGAAGGCTACGAGGAAGCGGTGCTGGTGGATGCCAAAAGCTTCCCTGTCCGCTCCACGGAGGAACCGGATCTGGAGCGGGTAGTGCGCGGGTCGCGGGACGGTTTTGTGGAAACGCTGCTGACGAACGTAACCCTGGTGCGCCGCAGAATTCGCGACCCCCGTTTGAAGCTGGAGATCACCCAAGCCGGTAAACGGACGCAGACCGATATCTGCATTGGGTATATTCAGGATATTTGCGATAAAAATTTGGTGGAAGCGGTTCGCGACAAAATTCAACAGGTCGATGTGGACGGGATGCCGTTGGCAGAGAAGCAGCTGGAAGAGGCCATCATTGGCAAAGGGTGGAATCCTTATCCTATGGTACGGTTCTCCGAGCGTCCGGATGTCGTCTCGGCGCATTTGCTGGAGGGACATTTGATTGTGTTCGTTGATACATCGCCTTCCGTCATGATCCTGCCGACGACATTTTTTCATCATGTCCAGCATGCGGAAGAGTACCGGCAAACCCCGCTGACCGGAACCTACCTGCGCTGGGTCCGTTTTTTCGGCATTGCCGCTTCACTTTTCCTGCTGCCGCTCTGGATGCTGATGGTGATCGCGCCGGAACTCAAGCCAGCGGGACTGGATTTCATCGGACCGCAGAAGGCGGGGAAAATTCCGCTGCTCGGCCAGTTCCTGATTGCCGAGTTCGGACTGGATTTAATGCGGATGGCAGCGATTCATACGCCTACTCCGCTGGCGACGGCGATGGGCTTGGTCGCGGCGATTTTGATCGGAGACGTGGCGGTGAAAAGCGGATTATTCGTCAATGAGGTGATTTTGTATCTTGCCGTGGCGGCTGTCGGTACCTTTGCCACACCGAGCTATGAGCTCAGCCTCGCGAACCGGTTGGCCCGGTTGGGTCTGCTGTTGGCGACAGCCGTCTTCAAGGTGCCCGGTCTTGTGATTGGCTCTACCTTGCTTGTCCTTATGCTGGCGCTCCAAAGATCTTATAACACGCCGTACTTATGGCCGTTTATACCGTTTAACGCCAAAGCGATGGCCGACATTATCATCAGACGCCCGTTTATGTCGATGAAAACCCGGTTAAGCATCACCAAGCCGACCGACAGGACGAGGCAGCCGCAGCGCTGACAGACCTGCCTTTAACAAACCTTACGGCTTTGCGCTTAAGGAAAGGTTTTGCTTATTGTCAGTCCGAGTCCATCTGTGTTACTTTAGAAGAAATGTCTAGTTAGGGAAGAGGGAATAACACACGATGTATTTACACGGCACAAGTAAAATCAATGACAATGGGCACCTTGAAATCGGTGGCTGCGATACAGTAGAATTGGCAAAGAAATTCGGCACCCCGCTTTATGTCATGGATGAAGCGCTGATTCGCCGGCGGTGCCGCGAATTTGTAGAGGCTTTTCGCCATTCGGGCCTCCGCTTCCAGGTAGCTTACGCCAGCAAAGCGTTCAGCGTCATGGCGATGTGCCGCATCGTGGAGGAAGAAGGCATGTCGCTGGACGTCGTGTCCGACGGCGAGCTGTACACTGCGCTGCAGGCAGGATTTCCGGCGGAGCGGATTCATTTCCACGGCAACAATAAGACGCCATACGAATTGGAGATGGCCGTCGATGCGAAGATCGGCTGCTTTGTCGTCGACAACTTCGTGGAGCTGCATATGCTTAATGCGATTGCAGCCGAGAAGAAACAAAAGGTGAACATCCTGCTTCGCATTACTCCGGGAGTCGATGCGCATACGCATGAATATATCTCAACGGGTCAAACGGATTCCAAATTCGGATTCGATTTGGAGAACGGCTCCGCTATGCAAGCGGTCAAAGAAGCATCGGACCTGTCTCATTTGATTCTGCTCGGCGTGCATTCCCATATCGGTTCGCAAATTTTCGAGGTGGGCGGATTCCGTTTGGCGGTGGACAAAGTGACGGACTTTGCCTTGAAGGTGCGTCAGGAGCTTGATGTGACGTTTAGCGTCATCAATCTGGGCGGCGGTTTTGGCATTCGCTATGTCGAGGGGGATACGCCCTTACCTGTGGCGGAATATGTCAAAGCGATCACGGATGCGGTCCGCGGCAATTTCGGGAACCACGCATATCCGCTTCCGGAAATTTGGATCGAGCCGGGGCGCAGCATTGTAGGCGATGCGGGAACGACTTTGTATACCGTCGGCACGTATAAGGACATCCCGGGCGTCCGCAAATATGTAGCGGTGGACGGCGGCATGACGGATAATCCGCGTCCTGCTTTGTACGAAGCGCAGTATGAAGCCATGCTTGCCAACCGCGCGCATGACCCGAATGAGGAAGTCGTCTCCATTGCAGGCAAATGCTGCGAAAGCGGAGATATGCTGATCTGGGATGTGAATCTGCCGAAGGTACGGACAGGTGATTTGCTTGCCGTAGCCTGCACCGGCGCATACAATTACGCGATGGCCAGCAATTATAACCGCATTCGCCGTCCGGCGGTCGTTTTTGTGAAAGACGGGCAAGCCGACGTGGTCGTTAAACGCGAGACGTTTGAGTATCTTGTGGGGAATGACGTCGTGCCTGAGCGGATGAAGCAGGTAACGAAAACAACATAATGGAAGAGACGCTCAGCTGACGGCTGGGCGTTTTGTTGTCATATTGAAACGGCACACGGATCTACCATTTGTGCGGAGCTGATTTTCATAGTAAAATAGTTGAGGACAACCTGGGATATTTGCTGAAGCATCATTTCCGGTTACATATATGACGAAAATAAGGAGATGTATATACCTATGGCAAAGCAAGCAACCATCAAAATGGCTGACGGAAACGAAATCGTACTGGAACTGTTCGACAAGGATGCTCCGAATACCGTAGCTAATTTCGAAAAGCTGGCAAACTCCGGTTTCTATAACGGCCTTGTATTCCACCGCGTCATTCCTGGATTTGTAGCTCAAGGAGGATGCCCTCATGGATCGGGAACCGGCGGCCCCGGATACACGATCAACTGCGAAATCAACCCGAACAAGCACGAGCGCGGTACGCTGGCTATGGCGCATGCAGGCCGCAACACCGGCGGAAGCCAATTCTATATTTGCTACCAGCCGCAGCCTCATCTGGACGGCCAGCACACGGTGTTTGGCAAAGTCGTAAAAGGCATGGAGCACGTCGATGCCTTCAAAGGCCGCGACAAAATGGAGTCCGTTCAGGTCACTGAAGTATAAATTATTGGAATCGGTATAGACAAAGTTTACTCCAAGCGTTATACTGGGTTTTAAAAATAACATAGCTGGAACCTTCGGGGCAGGGTGAAATTCCCAACCGGCGGTGATGACAAGCGGCGTTAGCTGCTTGACTCAGTCCGTGACCCGTGCGGCGGCCATGCGCCTTGTATTAGGCAGGCATCCGTTGCCGGTGGACTCGGTGAAATTCCGAGACCGACAGTATAGTCTGGATGGGAGAAGGGGAAGGCCAAGCAAGAGCAAATCTTGTCATTTGCATATGTGCGTAATTTCACAAGGAAGCTGCCGCGTCCGCCGGCTTGTCGATGTCTGACAAGCCGAAATGGTTTACCGGAGGTAACGGCGGTATCGGCGGTATCGGCGTCCTGTTCCTGTGCAATTCCACGGCATTCCCATACGTTAACAATCCCATGCCCCTTTTGTATTGCGAAAGGCGGCTTTTTTGCGTTGGCCGCAAAGTTTCGGCCAGCTGCATCATCAAGAGAATGGGGGGCGGATCATGACGATGCCTACGGGCGGTATTAACGATGAATTTTATATGCGGCTTGCCCTGCAGCTGGCCGCTTCCGCCTCGGGACAAACGGGCATTAATCCCGTCGTCGGCTGCGTGCTTGTCAAGGAAGGCCGAGTGGTCGGTATGGGCGCGCATTTGAAACGCGGTGAGGCGCATGCCGAAATTCATGCGCTGCAGATGGCCGGAAGGCAAGCGCAGGGCAGCACGGTTTATGTCACGCTCGAGCCCTGCAGTCATCACGGCAAGACGCCGCCGTGCAGTGACCGGCTCATCCGTGAAGGCGTAAAACGGGTCGTGATCGCGGCGACGGACCCGAACCCGCTGGTGGCGGGGAGCGGCATCGCGAAGCTTCGCGCGAGCGGCATTGAGGTGACGACGGGCGTGCTGGAGCGGGAGGCTGTGAAGCTGAATGAAGCGTTCAACAAGTTCATCGTCACCCGCCGGCCGTTCGTCACCGTCAAGAGCGCCAGCACGCTGGACGGCAAAATCGCCGCCAGAACAGGCGACAGCAAGTGGATTACGGGCGACGGTTCCCGCTCATACGTTCACACGCTGCGCCATCGTCATCAGGCGATTATGGTCGGCATCGGCACGGTACTGGCCGATGATCCGGCCTTGACGACCCGGCTCCCGGTGCCGGGTCTGAATCCCATCCGCGTCGTCGTCGACTCGACGCTGCGCATCCCGCGCGACGCACGGCTCGTGCGGGACGGCGAGGCGCCCACGGTCGTGCTGACGACCGAACGGGCGCCCCAAGCGCGCCGCCGCGAGCTCGAAACGCTCGGCGTCGAGGTCATCGACTGCGGCCCGGGGCCGGCAGTCGATCTACGCGCCGCCATGGAGCGGCTGGGCGAGCGCGAGATCGGCTCGCTGCTTGTCGAAGGCGGCGGCAAGCTGAGCGGCGCGCTGCTGGAAGCACGCCTTGTGGACAAATTGGTGCTCTTCTACGCACCAAAGATCATCGGCGGGGGAGCGGCAGCCCCGGGCAATTTCGATTTTCCCGGATTCGGGAGGATGCGGGAAGCTATAGCATTGGAGCGTCTGGAGGTTGAACGCTTCGATAACGACATCTGCATCTCCGGGTATCCCCGGTATGAAGCAGAGAGTGATACCGAAAATGAAAGCGGGGGGTAACGGATGTTTACAGGCATCATAGAAGAAATCGGTACGCTGCGTCACATGGCCAAGCAGGGGCAGGCCATGGTACTGACAATCGGGGCCAAACGGATTCTCGACGACGTTAAGCTCGGAGACAGCATTTCGGTGAACGGGGTATGTCTTACCGTCGTTTCGTTCGACGAGTCTGCCTTTACCGTGGATGTGATGCCCGAAACGTACCGTCGGACCAACCTGTCCCGGCTGTCAACCGGCGCTCCGGTCAACCTGGAACGCGCGATGCCGGCCAACGGACGCTTTGGCGGGCATATCGTCCAAGGACATGTAGATACAACCGGAGTCATTACAGGTAGAACCCCGGAAGAGAACGCGGTCGTTTTTCGTGTAGAGCCGCGTGACACGGGTATTCTAAAATATATTATTCCTCACGGCTCCATCACGATCGACGGCATCAGCCTCACGGTTGTCGAAGCGACGGAGAACTCGTTTACCGTATCGATCATACCGCACACGCTTAGCGAGACGGTCCTTCAGTACAAGAAACAAGGGGACGAGGTCAATCTGGAAGGCGATGTGCTGGGCAAGTACATGGAGAGGCTCATGACTTACCGCGGCGGAAGCGGCTCGGCGATTTCACCGAAGGCAAAGCTGACCGAAGCTTTTCTTGCGGAGAATGGCTTCATCTAAGGCAAAGATCATCGGGGATAGAAAAAAAGGAGTGAGAGCAATGGAAGAGCCAATCCGTTTTCATTCGATCGAAGAAGCGATTTACGATCTGATACTCGGCAAAGTCATTATCGTTGTGGATGACGAAGACCGCGAGAATGAAGGCGACTTCGTCGCTTTGGCCGAAAAGGCGACGCCCGAGGTCATCAACTTCATGATCAAAGAAGGCCGCGGTCTGGTATGCGTACCGATTACCGGGGAACGGGCCAAGGAGCTTGACCTGCCGCCGATGGTTTCGCGGAATACGGACTACCACGGCACCGCGTTTACGGTGTCCGTAGACCACATCGAAACGACGACAGGGATTTCGGCTTCGGAGCGTTCGCGGACAGTCATGGCGCTGATCGACAAGCGTACCAAGCCGCAAAGCTTCCGCCGGCCGGGGCATATTTTCCCGCTGATCGCCAAGAAAGGCGGAGTGCTGCGCCGTGCCGGCCATACCGAAGCGGCGGTAGATCTGGCCAACTTATGCGGAGCCTACCCGGCCGGGGTCATTTGTGAGGTGATCAAGGAAGACGGAGAGATGGCGAGGGTGCCTGATCTGATGGAAATCAGCCGGAAGCACGGCATCAAAATCATCACGATTCAAGATTTGATCAAATACCGTAATCATAAGGAAAAGCTTGTTCAGCGTGAAGTCGAAGTCAGGATGCCAACCGATTTCGGCGTCTTCCAAGCGATCGCTTATACGAATGTCGTGGATCAAAAGGAGCATGTGGCCTTGGTCAAGGGCAAGATTGACAGCGACCGCCCTACCTTGGTGCGTGTTCATTCCGAATGCCTGACCGGCGATGTATTTCATTCCCACCGCTGCGATTGCGGACCGCAGCTTGCCGCAGCCTTGAAGCAAATCGACGAGGCGGGCGCCGGGGTGCTCCTCTATATGCGTCAGGAGGGACGGGGCATCGGGCTGATCAACAAGCTGAAGGCTTACAAGCTGCAGGAGCAGGGATTCGATACAGTAGACGCGAACCTGAAGCTGGGTTTTGCGCCCGATTTGCGGGATTACGGCATCGGGGCGCAAATTTTGAAGGATCTTGGCGTGAGAAAAATCCGGCTGCTGACGAACAACCCCCGCAAAATTCGCGGGCTGGAAGGCTACGGTCTCGAAGTCATCGAACGGATACCTATCCAAATGGAAGAAAACGAAGACAACACGGTTTATTTGCACACGAAACAGGCCAAGCTTGGCCATCTGCTCGATTTTGGCGTGAAAAAATAATTTTGAACATGAAGGGATGTTAGAGCGTTATGGCGAAAATATACGAAGGACATTTGGTATCACAGGGATTAAAGTACGGTATTGTGGTTGGACGTTTCAATGAATTTATTACCAACAAGCTGCTGGGCGGCGCTCTGGACGCATTGAAGCGCCATGGCGTACAAGAAGATGAAATCGAAATCGCCTGGGTTCCGGGAGCTTTTGAAATTCCTTTGATCGCACAAAAAATGGCTGAAAGCGGCCGGTACGACGCCGTGATCACGTTAGGTGCCGTCATCCGCGGTTCAACTCCTCATTTTGATTATGTGTGCAACGAGGCGGCTAAAGGCGTCGCAGCGATCGCGCTCAAAACCGGCGTACCTACCATCTTCGGCGTTCTGACGACCGACTCGATTGAGCAGGCCGTGGAGCGTGCGGGAACCAAAGCCGGCAACAAAGGCTGGGAAGCGGCCGCTAGCGCGATAGAAATGGCCAACTTGGCCAAGCAATTCTCAAAATAAACGTTGAAGGCATGACTTAAGGGGGAACGAACGGAAAGTGAAAGTCACGGTAAAACTTGAAACCTTTGAGGGCCCCCTTGATTTGCTGCTCCATTTGATTGATAAGGCGGAAGTCGACATTTACGACATTCCAATCAAAGACATTACGGATCAATACATGGAATATTTGGACGCCATGCAGGAGCTTGAGCTTGAAGTGACGAGCGAGTTTCTCGTCATGGCGGCCACCTTGTTGTCGATTAAAAGCAAAATGCTGCTGCCCAAGCCGCCTGTTGTGGACCTGGAATTTGACGACTATATGATGGATGAGGATTACGATCCAAGGGCGGAACTTGTTGCAAAGCTGATTGAATACCGCAAATATAAAGCGATAGCCGATCATTTACGGGATAAAGAAGTGGAACGCAGTCTGATTTTTACGCGGGAGCCCGAGGACTTAACTCCATACGTCTCTACAGTCATTGAAAATCCGGTGAAGGGACTTCATGTTGCCGATCTGGTTCATGCGTTTCGCAAAGCGCTGCGCCGCATGCACAGCCGGCAAGCCATCGCCAAAATCCGTAAAGACGAAATTTCCGTCAAGGACCGGATGCTTGAGGTGCTCGAAGCGCTGGAGAGCCAGGGAGGCAAAGTGCTTTTCTCCAGACTTTTGCAAGAGGATACGACAAGGGAAGCGGTAGTGGTGACGTTTTTGGCAATGCTGGAGCTGATGAAGATCAAACGGATTATTTGCTTTCAGCACCGGCTTTTTGACGACATTGTGATACAGGCAAGAGAGGATGGAACGGCGAATGGACTTTGGACAGATGAAATCAGTTATTGAAGGCTTGCTGTTTGTGGCGGGAGATGAAGGGCTTGATGCCAAGCAGTTGTCTGAGGTGCTGGAGCAGGACGCCAATTTTATCCGCGAGATGATATTGGATTTGCAGTCGGACATGAAGAGGCAGGGCAGAGGCCTTCAGATCGTCGAGCTTGCCGGGACCTACCAGCTGGCGACGCTGCCCGAACACGCACCTTATTTTGAACGTCTGGCTTATTCGCCATCCCGATCATCTTTATCGCAAGCCGCACTGGAAACGCTCGCCATAGTTGCCTACAGACAGCCGATTACCCGTATTGATATTGAGGAAATTCGCGGGGTGAAATCGGACCGTGCGCTGCAAACGCTGGTTGCCAAGGATTTGATCCAGGAAGTAGACCGCGCTGACGCACCCGGACGGCCGATATTATATGGAACCACCAAATCGTTTCTGGATTATTTTGGATTGGCCTCGCTTGCCGATTTGCCGGAAACAACGATGTTCGAGAACGAGGATAATCTGGAAGAAGAAACGCGGCTTCTGTTTGAGAAGCTGGATGGAAAGCAAATGACGATCGACGAGATTGATCCGGCGGATCAAATCTGACATGTATGTTTCGCCTAAGCAGGGCTATACTAACTCCTGAGGAAAAAGAAGCGGCAAGCTTCTTGTCATTCAGGGGTTTTCTTAATGTTTTCGGGACGATGGCTTACCTGCAGGAAGGGGTTGCTTGATATGTTTTGGGCTTGGGCCGCCGGGATGATCGGCGCGCTGATCGTTCTCTTGGCACTAAGCCAGGTTCGGATCCGGATAACGTTTACCCATCAAGATAAAAATGATGAAATTTTATTGAATCTCCGCGCTCTCTTCGGCCTTGTGCAGGTGAATTACTATGTTCCGACGATTCGCTTCAAAAACTGGGCGGAGGGATTTGAACTGCACACGGCTCAAGTGAATGTGACGGCCGACAGGCTTATGAAGGACCAGAAGAAGCAGATTAATCTGGAGAAAATGAAGGAAGCCTATGAAAAAGTACAGGTCCTGCTTCAGCATTGCTTTCATTTTCAAGAATGGTTATCCGGAACGATGCGCCGAATCCATTGTACGCAGTTCAATTGGAGGACCTCTGTCGGCATCGGGGATGCCCCCGAGACGGCATTACTGGTGGGGAGCATCTGGGGGATCAAATCCATGATCCTCAGATTTCTGTTCCGTTTTATCCAATTGGATACCCAGCCCCAACTTCAGGTTATGCCGGCTTTCAACCAAAAGCTGTTTGTGATCGAAGGAGCGTGCATCCTGCAAATTCGACTGGTATATCTGGTTAGTGCCGGCTTACGGCTTCTGTTGCGCATCCTTAAAGTCAAAGGTGGCCTTAAGGTATGGCGGAACGTTCTGCTTCCTGCCGGAAGCTCGGGATCTACATAATCATACCTCTTAAAGGACACGATATAAGTGTTTAGGTCAAGTCATCTTTCAAGGAGGTATATTTTCATGAGCGAACATCCGATTCAAGGTTTAATGAAAACATCAATGGAAAATATTAAGGCTATGGTCGATGTGAATACGATTGTCGGCGACCCTGTGGAGACCCCTGACGGCAGCGTAATTATGCCTATATCCCGAGTGGCATTTGGCTTTGCTGCAGGCGGCAGTGATTACAATGTTGAAGATGGCAGCAGTGTTAGCCGCAACGATGCGCATAACGCATCCGTCGCATTGCCCTTCGGCGGCGGCAGCGGCGGCGGGGTATCCATTACGCCAATCGCTTTCTTGGTCGTAGGCAAGAACGGCGTGAAAATTTTGCCGCTGGATAACCAGACGCATCTGGTGGAACGGCTGATCGACTCGGCTCCGCACGTGGTCGACCGGCTTCAATCGATGATCAAGGCGAATTCCAAAAAGGATGCAGGAGAAACATCTACGGTAACCTCTGTCGAGAATGAGAATTACATCGTGTAACATTCTTCAGATGAATATTACTTCATCCCTTTCTTGGAACACGATGGCTTTAACCCATAAGAAGCTGCTCCCGCGACCGGGGCAGCTTTACTGTTTTCTTGATTCGGTTGCTCTTTGCCGAGGATTTCTTTATATTTACTTAGGAGTCATTTTCATGCGATTTATAGAAGAAGGGAGATGCCAAAATGCATCAACTCGATATGCCTTCGTTAATTCTGCTGCTTTTTGCAGCACTCGGCATTCTATCCAGCAATACCTCCATTACCGTCGCCATGGTTGTCCTGCTTCTCTTGAGAGCGCTCAACCTTCATCAGGCATTTCCGTTTCTGGAAAAGCACGGACTTACTTTGGGGATTATTATCTTGACGATCGGCATCATGACGCCGGTCGCCAGCGGGAAACTGACGCTTCAAGCGCTAGCGCAGAATTTTCTGCATTGGAAGTCGCTGCTTGCCGTTGCCGTCGGGATCCTCGTCGCTTATCTGGGCGGTCGTGGGGCTTCCCTGATGCTGAATCAGCCTGCGATCACAACAGGATTATTAACTGGTACCATTCTGGGTGTAGCGCTATTCAAGGGGGTTCCTGTGGGCCCGCTGATTGCCGCCGGCATTTTATCCCTTATGATCGGGAGAATGTAATCTGGCTGCAGTTCGTGCATACATATTCCATGGCTATTGAAAGGTTTAAGTATTCCTACTAAAATAATAGGAGTTAGAAGGATATTATGATATAATCTTGATTGTGAATATCGTTCTAAGGTATACTTTTCTCGCTAATAAAAAAAGAATAAGGGAGTAAGATCATGGAAAAAGTACTTATCTTCGGGCATAAAAATCCGGATACGGATTCCATTTGTTCTGCCATTGCGTATGCTGATTTGAAAACCAAATTGGGTCAAAATGTGGAACCCGTCCGTTTGGGCGAGATCAATGGGGAAACGCAGCATGCATTGAAACAATTCAATGTTGAGGCGCCTCGTCTGGTTGAGACCGTAGCCAATGAAGTAAAAAGCGTCATTTTGGTCGATCACAATGAACGCCAGCAAAGTGCGACGGACATCGATCAGGTTCGCGTGGCAGAGGTGATCGACCACCACCGTATCGCGAATTTTGAAACCAGCGGTCCTTTGTATTACCGTGCCGAACCGGTCGGCTGCACAGCGACGATTCTCAAAAAATTGTATAAAGAAAACGGGATCTCCATTGATAAACCTATTGCAGGCTTGATGTTATCCGCTATTATTTCCGATTCGCTTCTATTCAAATCGCCGACTTGCACGGAGGAAGATGTGGCTGCGGCACGTGAGCTGGCTGAAATCGCCGGCGTGAATGCCGAGAGCTACGGTTTGGAAATGCTCAAAGCCGGTGCTGATTTGAGCGACAAAACAATCAGCCAACTGATCTCCCTGGATTCTAAGGAATTCCAAATGGGAGGCTCCAAGGTTGAAATCGCTCAAGTTAACGCTGTTGATACGAACGATGTTCTTTCTCGCCAAGCGGAGCTGGAAGCGGCTCTTTCGCAAATCATTTCGGAAAAAGGCTTGGATTTGTTCCTTTTCGTTGTAACGGATATTTTAAATAACGATTCCATTGCTTTGGCCCTCGGCAATAAGGCGAATGCCGTAGAGCAAGCGTACAATGTAAAGCTGGTTGATAATAAAGCCGTTCTTAAAGGCGTAGTATCACGTAAATCGCAAATCGTACCTGTGCTGACCGACATTTTTAACAAAAACTGAATCATCCGCGTTGGATAGATTCCAAGTAAGAAAGGCTGCCGGCCGTTGGGTCCGGCAGCCTTTGTCCGATGATAAAGCGGCAATCGCCAATGTTGAGAAGGGAATGACAGCATGTTGACCATTATCGGCCATAAAGTCGAATGGATCAAAGACCCCTTCGGCATCTTGTCCGGAGAGCGGTATGAGTTTTTGCTTGATGTCGAGGTTTCTGAGGATGATGAGCTATACTCAGAGAACGGTTTATATATTAGGGTCATTTATCGTGTGGACGAAAATAAAACCAATCTCGTGAAATACGAAATTTTCGAAAAAACGACAGAACGGTATCTGGAGTTCGATCTGGAAGAAGATGAAGAACAAACGGTAGACGCTTATTGTAAAGAGCACCTGCCCAAGGCCGTGAAATAAATCTATAAAAAAGATGAGTATATCCGTTCCGGATGTATTCATCTTTTTTTAATGAAAGTATCTGATTCGCCCGGTCGGCCTGATTCGGTCAAGCCATACATAACCTTGTCCTGAATGCATATATATGTACAAGATGAGAAGGAATGGGCCTGCCCTTAGGTGGCGGCGGCTTCGTTTCCAAAGGATGGCTTGCGGGAGGATTTAGGATGAGAAAAGGATGTCTGCTGCTACTTGCTTTACTACTCGTTTGTACGGGAGGCTTGCTGCCTGCAGAGGTCCAGGCGGCGCCCGGCGTATCCACCAGCGCAGAAAGCGCGGCGCTGATCGATGTCACCTCAGGGCGGCTTCTGTTCAGCGTCCAAGGGGATAAGCCGATGAGAATCGCCAGTCTGACCAAGATCATGACTGCAATAGTGGCGATTGAACACGGGAAACTGAGCGATATGGCGAAGGTCGGCAAGAATGCGTTCGGAACCGAAGGATCTTCTATTTATTTAAGGCTGGATGAAGAAATGAGCTTGAAGGACCTTTTGTATGGACTGATGCTTCGATCCGGCAATGACGCAGCGATGACGATCGCCGAGCATGTCGGCGGCAGCGTAGAGGGCTTCGCCTTTTTAATGAATGAGAAGGCGCGGATGATCGGGATGACGAATTCCAGCTTCAAAAATCCTTCCGGGCTCGATGCGGAAGGGCATTATTCCACGGCGAACGATATGGCCAGGCTGACGGCCTACGCGCTCAAAAATCCGGTCTTCCAGGAAATCGTCAAAACGAAAGTGAAAAAAGTGCCTAATCCGAATGAATCCTGGGACTATTCCTGGGTCAATAAAAATAAGATGCTATCGCTGTATGAAGGCGCTGACGGGGTCAAAACCGGATATACCAAGCTTGCCAAACGATGTCTTGTCTCCTCAGCAACCAGAGGAGGGCAGCAGCTCGCTGCGGTGACGTTGAACGATCCGAACGATTGGATCGATCACGCCAGACTCCTGGATTACGGCTTCAAGCATTACCCCCTTGTCCCCTTCATCCGTTCAGGAGAACCCGTGTTAGGCACAGACCTCGCAGCCGGCGGATCGTTCAGCTACCCGGCGGAAGAAGCAGAACGGAGCCGGTTTACGCGGCAATTGGTGATGAATGACGCCGGATCAACGGCATACAGGCTTGGTGAAGCGGGGCATCTGCAGTTCCTGCTGGACGGCAAACCGATCGGTTCCGTTCCTTTGTACGCAAAGGACAGTCCCCGTCTTCATTTGAATGACCGTTCTTCCTTTTCCCTCACGGAAATGGAAATGTTGAATGAAGCGCGCGCCAGAGAATGGCTGTATATTCTTCAGGCATTATCCCGTGTGCTCTTTACCGGTCAAGTCAAGTAAACGGGAAGGAGAGCGAACGTTCATGGTCAATTACATCTGGTTGTTTTTTATGGTAGCCGGCTTTATTGTAGCGGCTTTTCAAGGAAGAATCGATCTGGTGACGGAAGCGGTTTTCGACGGTGCCAAGAGCGGCGTAACTGTATGCTTCGGATTGATCAGCATTATGGTGTTCTGGCTAGGCATGATGCGGATCGCCGAGGACGCCGGACTGCTGCAGAAAATGTCCAGGCTGCTGAGCCCCGTAGTCCGTTCTTTATTCCCGGGGGTCCCCCGGAATCATCCGGCGCTCGGATATATCATGTCGAATATGAGCGCCAACATCTTTGGTTTGGGCAATGCCGCCACACCGATGGGAATTAAGGCGATGCAGGAGCTGCAGAAGCTGAATCCGAACAAGGATATTGCGAGTCCGGCGATGTGCACGCTGCTTGCGCTGAATACCGCCAGTATTACGTTGATTCCTACGACGCTGATCGCCATCCGCATGAGCTACAATTCGGCCAATCCGGCGGAAATCGTCGGAACCACACTTTTGGCTACCTTCATCTCCACCGCGGCCGCCATTATGGTTGACCGCTGGTATCGGAGCAAGAGCTCGCCGCTCGGATCGGGGAAAGGATGATGGCACGTGTATGATTTGGTCAATTTAATTTCCTCATGGGCCATCCCCGTCATTATCGTCTTCATTCCGCTTTATGCGGCTTATCGTAAAGTGCCCGTCTACGAATCGTTCGTAGACGGAGCCAAGGACGGGTTTGATACGGCTATCCGCATTATCCCTCATCTGGTCGGGATGATGGTTGCCATCAGCGTGTTTCGCGCCTCCGGGGCTATGGATCTGTTTACCGGATGGCTGAAGCCGATCTGCGAAGCGATCGGTCTGCCTACCGAGGTCGTTCCCCTCGCTTTTCTGAGACCGATTACCGGCGCCGGTTCACTTGCCTTCACTACGGACCTGATCTCGCAGTTTGGCCCCGACTCCTTGGTAGGACGCATCGCATCGACCATTCAGGGCAGCACCGATACAACACTTTATGTGATTACCGTGTATTTCGGGGCGATCGGCATCCGCAAGGCCAGCTACGCCTTGAAGGTGGGTCTGATCTCCGACGCCGTCGGGTTTATCGCTTCCGTCGTTATCTGCTACCTCGTATTCGTTTGATGGCAAGTCCCGCATGGAACCCCTCCGCTATCCGCACATATACTGTAAGCAGTCAACCCGGAAGAGGTGAGCTGCGTGCAGTTTTACGGAATTATCGTTCATCATTCCGTCTGTCCCGCTATAAACGGAAAAGGGTATGATTTCTTTATTGCCAAAAGCGGCGCCATCATCCCTTCTTCCGAACAAACCGACCCTCTGTACATCCACATTTGCCTCGAAGGTGATTTCTCCGTGCTTCCTATAGAGTACAACACAGAAGAGAAGGAACAGTTGTTTTTGCTGAACAAATTGATTCAAAAGCTCTCCGATTCATACAAGTTTCACCCGGCCGACATATTTCCGCATACGAATTCGTGTCCGGGCCGCTTTTTTCCGTGGTCTCAACTTGTGATTTCGCCTGAGGATAGGTATCATTAGCTTGAGGTGAATCGACAAAATGGAACGTTTGCAAAAAGTATTGGCCGAAGCGGGTGTGGCCTCCCGTCGAAAATGCGAGGAGTTGATTACCGCCGGACGCGTGGAAGTCAATGATCAGGTAGTCACTACCCTGGGCGTCAAGGTTGATCCGTCCCAGGATTTTATTAAAGTGGACGGGCGTCCGATCCGGCGACAAGCGAAGGTATATGTGATCTTTAACAAGCCCAAGGGCGTCATTACCAGCGCCAAGGACCCGGAGGGCCGCAAAACGGTTACCGAATTTTTCAAAAACATGAAAGAGCGCATTTATCCGATCGGTCGGCTCGATTATGATACCGAGGGACTGCTTTTGCTGACCAACGATGGCGATTTTGCCCATCTGCTTACGCATCCGAAGCATCATGTGCCGCGCACCTATCTGGCAACGGTCAAAGGGATCCCGCATGGAACACAATTGGACAAGCTGAGAAACGGCATCGAGCTGGACGACGGCATGACCTCGCCGGCTGAGGTAGAATATCAGGACGTGGATATGGACAAGAAGGAAGCGGTCATCAAAATTACCATATATGAAGGACGCAACCGGCAGGTACGGCGCATGTTCGATGCCATTCATCATCCGATCATTAAGCTGAAGCGGGTTCAGTTCGGCCCCCTTCAGCTTTCCGGCCTGCCCAGGGGCAAATTCCGTCATTTGACCCCTCAGGAAGTGGAAGAATTGAGGAATGAAGCGCTCTCGGCAGGCGGCGGCAAGACACATAAAATTCAAAAAGGCGAATAATCGTTTATGACATTTTTCGCTATAATGAAAAAAGGATTTACATCCAATGGTTTGAAGGTGAGTGATCATGGGAAAGCATAGACAATGGATCCAAATCACTATTTTTGCCGTGATCGTGGTAATCGGCGCGTTGACCCTCGCAAGCCAGCTGTACTCCGGCGACAAAAAGCCGACCCAAGGGGCTCCGGCTCCCAATTTCAAGCTGCTTGGACTTGATGGGAATACCTATGAGCTGTCCGATTTTAAGGGGAAGGCGGTTGTCGTTAATTTTTGGGGGACATTCTGCGAGCCGTGCCGCAACGAGATGCCTGCTTTGGAACGGCAGCATGCCAAATGGGGAGATCAGCTGGTCGTGCTCGGGCTGAATTTGGATGAACCGAAAGTAGCCGTAGAAAATTTCATTCAGCAATACAAGGTGACGTTCCCTATCCTGATGGACAAAAACGAAGAAATTCGTAAACGTTACGGGGTGTCGCAGTATCCGACGACCTTTTTTGTCGGACCTGACGGCATTGTCAAACACATCCGCATCGGTGAAATGGATGAACCCTTTATCGAACAAACGGTTTCAGCCATGCTGAAGTAACTTAGAGAAAATCAGATGTAACCAAGGAGGTCACATGATTCACAATACAAAATGCGAATGCGGGCATCAGAATCATGTCGGCACGGTTCTGTGCGAATCCTGCGGCAAGCCTCTGACGGATGATGGCGGCGACGAGCCGCTTGAGATGCGGTATGACGGGGTGGCAAGACGTTCCCAGCGGACCAATCCCGGTGTGCTTGACCGGGTGTGGAGTTTTTTTTCCTCGGTCAAAGTTGCCATCTGGCTGATTATCATCACATTGATCGGCGCCTCGCTCGGCACCATTTACCCGCAAGAGAACACGTTCTTGAATATCGATCCGTCGGTATATTACAAGGAGACGTACGGAACCATCGGCCACATTTATTATTTGCTGGGGCTGACGCACACCTTTGAATCATGGTGGTTTATCACGCTTTTGTTTATGATCGGCACCTCCCTTGTCGTGTGCAGTCTGGACAGGGTTCTGCCGCTGTATCGTGCACTCAGCAAGCAGCAGATCCGAAAGCACACCAGTTTCATCACGAGACAGAAGGTATCCTACGTCGGAGAGATTCCGGGAGCGGAGCTCGGAGAGAAGGCGTCGCTGGAATGGACGGAGAAGGCCGCCGGGCTGCTGCGCAAGCGGCGATACCGTGTATATACCGACGGTACGGCCTTGCTGGCCGAGAAAAACCGGTTCAGCCGCTGGGGGCCTTATATTAATCATATCGGTCTCATTATTTTTCTGGCGGCTGTACTGATGCGGAGTATTCCCGGATGGCATATGGACCAGCATCTGGCTTTTCCTGAAGGACAGCTGGTCAAAATACCGGATACGCCTTATTATCTGAAAAACGAAAAATTTACGCTGGAATTATACACAGAAGAAGAAATGTCAGAGGATTTCCGTGAAAAAGGTCAGATCGTACCCAAGGTTTACAAAACGGAGGCTGTATTGTACAAATGTACGGCGGATTGCGATGATCCGGTGAAGGAACCGGTTCTTACGGAGGTGCATCGTCATGACATCCAGGTCAATGAGCCTCTGATGTATGAAGGGCTCATGGCCTTTCAATTCGACTTCAAAATGTCACCGATGCTGCTATCCGTCAAGCCATCGCTAAAAAACAAGCAAACCGGCGAAAACTACGGCAGCTTCGACATCTCGATGAAGAAGCCTGCAGAAAGCTATAAGGCCGGCCCTTACGAGCTGAAATTAAAAGCTTATTTTCCGGATTTTGGAATGGACAACAAGGGAATGCCGCTGACGAAATCCAACGATCCGGTCAAGCCGGCATTCGTTTTTGAGATCAAGGGACCGGGATTGAAGCCGGAAGGCGAGCCTTATATGTACTTCCCTCGGCAGGTAGATAAGGTGAACTTCCGTCAGGATGAAATTAACGGCGCTTTAGCGGACAAGCTGGAGCTATCCGTAGGGTCTATGGACGATGTCCAAATATCGGAGTATATCAGTTTCTTGAATATTAGAGTGGATCGTGCCATGCCGTTCATATGGGTCGGAGCGGCGATCTCCATGATCGGTCTGGTGATGGGATTTTATTGGCACCACCGCCGGGTGTGGCTGCGCATTGATAACGGGCGGCTGGCGCTCGGGGCGCACACGAACAAAAATTGGTACGGGATTCGTAAAGAGGTGGCGCAGGTCCTGCAAAAATCGGGAATCGACATCGATCCCAAAATATTGGAAAGAAAGGAGGTCCAAACGTGAGCAGTACTTTCTTGTTCGTTGCTTTTATCATATATTGTATAGCCATGATCGGTTTTGTCATCGGCATCACGGGGCAAAAATCGGTGCGGGTGACGGATCCGGAAAACTATGGCCGGCGTTGGGGCAAGATTGGCATTGGCTTGACGATTTTCGGTTTCTTGTTCCATGTGACCTTCTTCTTCACCCGTTGGATAGAGGCGGGACATATCCCGACCAGCAATATGTTTGAATTTATGACGTTCCTCGGCATGATGATTGTTCTTGCGTTTATTGTGTTATATTTGATTTATCGGGCTCAAGCACTCGGCGTCTTCGCCCTGCCTGTAGCCATCATTATGATTGGCTATGCGTCGGTATTTCCGCAGGAAATTCAGCCTTTGATTCCTGCACTTCAGAGCTACTGGCTCAAAATTCACGTGACCACCGCTGCTTTGGGCGAGGCCTTCTTTGCCGTTGGCTTCGCGGCCGGTATCATGTACCTGCTGCAAAGCGTCAACTTTGAAGGAACGAGCCGCAGCGAGCGGTGGGAGCAACGCGGCGTCGAATTCACCCTGTTCACCCTGATTATGATTGTGGCTTTCGTCGTATCCGTATTCAGCTTTAAAGCGGCGGGATACGAAGCGGTCTTTACGCATCAAGAGAAGATATTGGACCAGAATAAAGTGGAACAGGTGGTCACGAATCGGGTCGAATATGTGCTTCCGCCGATCGTCAAGCCTTACCAGAGCGAGCTGGTGGAAATGAAGCCGTTTCTGGGCATGACGCAGCCGCTGTTCGAGGCGCCTTCTTGGATGGAGGGAGCGAACGCCGGCAGGAAGCTGAATACGGTGATCTGGTCGATTTTGCTTGGGATCGTACTCTATTCTCTGCTCCGGCGGATTGCAAGAAAGCCGCTTGGCCGGGCTCTGCAGCCGTTGATGAAAGGGATTGACCCGGACGATGTCGATGAAATCAGTTACCGTTCGATTGCCATAGGCTATCCTATTTTTACGCTGGGCGCATTAATTTTTGCCATGATTTGGGCGGAAAAAGCCTGGGGGCGCTTCTGGGGCTGGGATCCCAAAGAAGTGTGGGCGCTCATCGTGTGGCTCTTTTATGCTGCGTACCTGCATTTTCGGCTGTCCCGCGGCTGGCAGGGCAAGAAATCGGCATGGCTTTCGGTTATCGGCTTTCTCGTCGTGATGTTTACGCTTATTGGCGTCAATCTGGTTATTGCCGGGCTGCACTCCTACTCCGGTACGTAGCGGCGCCATATCTTTTACATCTGAAGAAAAGAGGGATATCCATGACAGACACAAATACGCGTATTTTGGTTGTGGATGATGAAGAACGGATCCGCCGGCTCTTGCGGATGTATCTGGAGAAAGAGAATTACCATATCGATGAAGCGGAGGACGGGGAGACGGCGCTTCGGAAAGCTCTCGAAACGGACTACGACTTGATATTGCTCGACATCATGCTTCCGGGCATTGACGGTAATGAAGTGTGCGCACGGCTGCGTCAAGTTAAATCGACGCCCATCATCATGCTGACGGCGAAAGGGGAAGAAACCAATCGCGTACAAGGCTTCGAATCCGGGGCTGACGATTATGTCGTTAAGCCGTTCAGTCCGCGCGAGGTGATCTATCGCGTGAAGGCCATATTAAGGCGTTCCTCGGTTACCGCTTATTTGTCCAAGGAAGTCAATTCCAGCAACAATATCGTATTTCCTAACCTGGTGATCGAGCATGATGCGCATCGGGTGACGGCCGGCGGACAGGAGGTTGCCTTGACTCCGAAAGAATATGAGCTGCTTCATTATTTGGCCGTATCGCCGGATAAGGTATTCTCCAGGGAAGAGCTTCTGAAGGATGTTTGGAATTACGAGTTTTTCGGTGATCTGCGGACCGTTGATACGCATGTAAAACGTTTGCGCGAAAAGCTGAATAAAGTATCGCCGGAAGCGGCCTCCATGATTACAACCGTGTGGGGCGTGGGCTATAAGCTTGAGGTGCCGAAGTAACGTGTTTATCTTCAAAAGCGTCGTAGGCAAACTGTGGATCACGATTATCGGGCTGGTCGTTGTCGTACTGCTTACGCTCAGCCTTTTTTTATTCCGTTTTATAGAAACCTCATTCCCTAAATCGAAGGACCAGGCGGAAACGCTGAGCAAATTGGCGGTGAAGGTGGCCAGTGAGATTTCTTTGCACCAGGAAGAGCGGCGTTACTTGCAGGTCGTTAATGAGCTGTTAAGCGCTCAGGATACCAGCGTCATCATCGTTACTACGGATTTTAGACAGATTCAGGCGCCGGTCGGTCAACCCGATCATCGGGAAATACGCTATGATGATTTTTTTCTGAATTCGGATCTGCAGAAAGTATTTGCGGGTGAGATTAAGGACAACCGCCTTAGAAATAGCGGCATGCCGAATACACAGCTGGAGAATCAATATACGGCCGTTGCCGTGCCGTTCATGAATAAGGAACAATCGCAGGTGGCCGGAGCGCTGATTCTGTATCAGATTACCCAGTCCTCGGAAGAGACGCAGGCTTATGTGAAAAAGCTTTTTGTGGTGGTTGGGGTTGCCGGCTTTTTAATGACCACCTTTTTCGCCTTTTTCCTTCTTACCCGTATTACCCAACCGATACAGCAGCTTAAGAAGGCGGCGGATCTGATCTCTAAGGGAGAATACGGCACTCGTGTGCCGATTACATCTACGGACGAGATCGGAGAGCTGGCTCAAACGTTCAACCACATGGGCGGGCAGCTTTCCGATACGATTAAAGCGCTCAACCATGAGAAGGAGCATTTGTCCAGCGTCCTGCGAAGCATGACCGATGCCGTCATCACTTTTGATGCGGCCGGGCGTGTCATACTGACGAATCCCCAAGGGGAGAAAATTATTCAGGAATGGAATCAGATCCAGTGGTCGGATGAAAAGCCTGCCCTGACCGGCGGGCAAGCGGGCAGTGGTTCGATGAGCACCATTCCCGAGCCGCTCAGGCCGCTCTTTGAATCCGTGATTTCAGAAGCGAAAGAACTGACCTCCAAGGTTCATGTCAGAAGTGATGTATGGTCCGTCGTCATGGCGCCCTTGTACTCCCAAGATATCGTACGCGGTGTCGTTGCCGTGATGCGCAACGTCACGGAGGAGTTTCGTCTGGAGAAGCTGCGAACGGATTTCGTGGCCAACGTGTCCCATGAGCTGCGGACGCCGCTGTCTATGATGCAGGGATACAGTGAGGCGCTCATCGATGATATCGCGGCCACGCCGGAGGAACGGAAAGAATTGGCGCAGGTCATTCATGACGAATCCCTTCGGATGGGCAGACTGGTCAGGGATTTGCTCGATCTGGCCAAGATGGAGACGGGGAATATGGAGCTTCATTTCCGGGAACTGGACGTGTTGGCTTTCCTCAGGCGGATACACCGGAAATTTGCGGGGCTGTCTAAAGAACGGGGCATCGCGATAAGCTGTACGCTGCCGGATAAACCGCTGCTGCTTTGTCAAGCGGACGAGGATCGCCTTGAGCAGGTTATGACGAATCTGCTGGATAATGCGCTTAGGCATACACCTGCAGGGGCTCAAATCGAAATCAGAGCGTCGGAAGAGCGTTACAAAGGTGAACATGCCATTCTGATCGAAGTCTCGGATCAAGGCTATGGCATACCGGCGGAGGATATTCCTTATATTTTCGAACGTTTCTATAAGGCGGATAAAGCCCGTACCAGGGGAACCAACGGAGGAACCGGCCTTGGTCTTGCAATTGTCAAAAATATCATCGAAGCTCATCATGGAACCATTCAGGTGAAAAGTCAAACCGGACAGGGAACGACATTTTCTATCAAGCTTCCCTGCAAAGGTGTGTAAAACCAAACAAAAGCCTCCGATTCGTCATCGGAGGCTTTATTTTATTTGTTGAATCGTCCAACTTTTTCTTGTTGTTCGTGAAACAACCGGATTACAGGGTCAGTTCGATAACGTCAGTAAGTTCAGGAAGCTGAGACAGCTGCACAATAACGTCCTTAGGCGTCGGTTTGTCGGTTGTCAGCACCATGATCGCCTGGCCGCCAATGACCTTGCGGCCTACCTGCATGGTTGCGATATTCACATCATTGCTGCCCAAAAGGGTACCTACTTTACCGATAATCCCCGGACGGTCATTGTGGGAGATCAGCAGAAGGTTACCGGATGGAGCGATGTCGACCGGGTATTGATCGATCTGCACGATGCGTTCACCATAACCCGCAAGCAAAGTACCGGCGAGCAAGTGCTGCTGCTGCTTGGTCTTGAGCGTAACGGAGACCAGGTTGGTAAACGTCGGCGAAGCCGAGGACTGCTGTACGATCACTTTGACGTCCCTCGTTTTGGCCAAATGCATGGCGTTAACGATATTGACTCCTTCAAGCTGGTTCGACAATATGCCTTTGACGATATGCCGGGTGAGCGGGGACGTATCGACGTCGACCAAATCGCCGGCGTAGTTCACGACGATTTCGCTGACCGGCCCGTCGACGGTTTGGCCGAGGAACAAGCCGAGCTTCTCGCCCAAGTTGAAGTAAGGCTGCAGTGCGTTCAGAACGTTAGCCGGTACCGTAGGCATGTTGACCGCATTTTTGAACGGCTGCTCGCGCAAAATATGCAGCACTTCTTCGGATACGTCGACGGCGACGTTCTCCTGGGCTTCAACGGTGGAAGCGCCAAGATGCGGAGTAACAATAATTTTCGGATGGTTCAGGAATGGATGATCCGGGGCAGGCGGCTCCTGTTCGAATACGTCGAAGGCAGCGCCGGCCACGATACCGGAATCAATCGCCTCGACAAGAGCCTGCTCATCGATGATCCCGCCGCGGGCGCAGTTGATAATGCGAACCCCTTTTTTCATCGTTTCAAACTGAGGACGGCTGATCATATGGCGGGTTTCATTGGTAAGCGGAGTATGCACCGTAATGAAATCCGCTTTGGCGCAAATGTCGTTTACCGTTCCCAGTTTCACCCCGATTTTCTCGGCACGTTCTTCTGTCAGGAACGGATCGTAACCGATCACCTGCATACCGAAAGCTTTCGCGCGTTTGGCTACCTCGCTGCCGATTCGGCCCATGCCGAGAACTCCGAGCACCTTATTGCGCAGTTCGACGCCAACGAACGTTTTGCGGTCCCATTCTCCGCCAACCGTTTTCTTGTATGCCTGCGGGATGGAACGCGCAATAGCCATCATCATAGCGAACGTCAATTCACATGTGGCAATGGTGTTGCCGTCCGGGGCATTGATGACCACGATCCCGCGCTTGGTCGCGGCTTCCAGATCGATGTTATCCACGCCCACACCGGCGCGTCCGACGACCTTCAGCTTGGTACCGGCAGACATGATGCGCTCGGTCACCTTGGTTGCACTGCGCACCAACAGGGCGTCATACTCGCCGATGATGGCTGCGAGTTCGTCCTCGGACAAGCCGTTCTTTTTCTCTACCTCTACATCCGGTGCCTCGTACAGCATTTGAATCCCCATGTCGCTGATTCCGTCCATGACTAATACTTTAAACATTTCATAACCCTCCATTAGTATAAAAATAACATTGGAGCATCAAAAAAAGCCCCCCACCCCGACACGACTAGCGTATACAAGGGACGAGGAGCTGGCTCTCGTGGTACCACCCTAATTCACTGTGCGCTCGCGCGAACAGCCTCTTGTGGTCTGCCGAATTCACAGACCCGGAAGGGTAACGGCTTCCGGCCGGCTGCAGCTACTTCAAGTTCGATGCAGCAACTCAGGAGTGCTCCGCATATTGAAATTCGTCCGGTTCGCACCAACCACCGGCTCTCTGAACGTTTCGTCATATGCTTGGCTCCGTCATGGCTTTATTGCAAGTGAAATTTTTCATTAGATTAACACGACCGTTTCGGCCTTGTCAATAGGTGTCGAACTGAAATTAAAATACGAAATCTTTGTGAATATTTTTTTCCTGGATTTCTATTCCCGTTCGTTTGGACGGAGCGGTCAAACATGCTAAGATAGAGGTTGAAATGAGCAGTGATGCAAGGAGGAACTCATGGAATATCCTTTTGATCGAGTGGGGCCGGAAGACTTCAAGCGAAAGCTGGAGAACGGGGAATTATCAGATTCCCTTATTATTGACGTAAGAGAGCCGTACGAATGGGAGTATTATCGCTGGGATGAGCTGGTTCTTATGCCGATGAATTCCATTCCGGAGAGACTGGGGGAGCTTCCCAAGGATAAACCCATCTATGTCGTGTGCGCCCATGGCGTACGAAGTGCCAATGTCAGCTATTATTTGAAGCAGCAGGGGTTTGATCAAGTGGTCAATGTGGATGGAGGAATGGCTGCGTTGGCTGCGCTGCGCGGGTTTCAGTACGATTAAACCTTTTCCTTGTATAAGCAAAAATAAGTACCCGACAGGGTACTTATTTTTGCGGTACGACCGATAAGGCATAGGGTTAATTGGTGAAGAAAGGAAGCTGGGGCAGCGTCTCATTCGCATATCTGTTTTTGCCCCGGAGGAAATCGCCCGGTCTGACTGCGTTTGTTGCGATCAGAACATCAACGATGCCCTCAATTTCCTGCAAATTCAAATTCTTGGCTTGTCCGGAAGCAAGCATTTCATCGATCCGGGCGGTTAAATCCTGCGGTGTGAACGCTTTGAATAACTTGGAAGTCATCATCATTTGAGCTATGTATTCGTTTTTCATATTCAGGCCAAGACGGCTCCAATCGTTGATGGATACCGGTTTGGTTACGTCAATCGGTTTGAACTGTTCATTCACCGTTTGATTCCATTTGACGATCGATTCGTAGTATTCTTTTTCGGCCCGCAGCGCATAATTTTTCGCTTCCTCAAGGTAAGCGTCTTTATCCAGCTGGGAGACAAGCTCGGTACCGGGTACCGCATTGGCCTTGGATTGGTATCCGCCGAGCGCTTCATTGAACAGTTTTAAGCTTCTCATATAGTTCATATGCGCCTCTTTGAGAAGAGGCGAGGAATCGGGCATCGATTTAGCGCCCAGTCCGTCGTAAGTTTCTTTCGCCAGCTTGGCGAGTTCCTTCAGGATCAGGGAAGCGTCCGCCGGACTGTTGGTTTGCAGCTCTTCCATTTTGTCGAACCATCTTTTATGAAATTCCCTGTATGGCTGATAAATGGTATGATAGAAAGACACCAGATACTGTTGGTGGTAAGCGGCAAAACCCTTTTCCGCTTCGTTTTTCTCGGCGAGCATTTTTTCATATTTTACCGCGGTCCGCTCTTGTCCCATCTTCAAGCCGAAGAAAAATGCTCCAAGTGCCACGACAAGCATAAAGATAAAAGTGACGGCGAATAGGTAATCCGTTCGGGTCAACCGTTTGTCCATGTGGTGAACACCTCTGATTCTGTTGTATGCTGATAGTATAGGTGAAAATGTCGAAAAAGGGAATCATGATGAAAAAATTCATAAAGCATTTTAAATTTCAAAAAGTCAATCTGGATGAAGTAGACGATCGTTTTTTGCTGATCAATCTGTATGTAACCCAATTGGTCGTGCTGATCGCGGCTGTGGTGATCCTGTTGTTTCAAAAACCGCAGTTCAGCGCCATCTTTTCCATCGCCGCGGGTACCCGCATTCTTATATGGAGCATTGGTTTCGCGGCAGCGGTGGTCATAGTCGATTTATTGATTTCAAGCAAGGTCCCTCCTGAAGTGACAGATGACGGCGGCATTAATGAAAAGATTTTCAAAAACAGGCCGTTGTGGCATATCGCTTTGCTTTCTCTGGTCGTGGCGTTCTGCGAGGAACTGTTGTTCCGCGGTGCGATCCAGGCTTCCTGGGGGCCTTATTGGACAAGCATATTGTTTGCCGCCATTCATATCCGTTATTTGCAGCACTGGCTGATGACCGGGCTTGTATTTGGCATCAGCTACGGCCTGGGCTGGATTTATATCCAAACGGGCTCGCTGTGGACTCCGATCGCAGCTCACTTTCTCATCGACTTCACCATGGGCTGCATCCTTCGATTCAGGAGTGAGGAAACATGAGCAGGAAACGACAAACCTTGTTACAACAAGAACGCAAAGAACCGGAGCACGCAGCGGTGGCGGAGTTGGATGATCATTACCTGCCGCCGCGACAAACGGTTCACCCGACCGAGAAAGAAAAGTGGGTATTTATCTTTTATCGGTCGCTGTTGTGGATTTTTGTACTCCTTGTTGCAGGTCTTTTGATTTGGGGCTGGACGCTGTTTAATTCCTGATTTCGATCGTTTCGGGGTCTACGAAGGCGCAGCCCTTTTTCTTCAATCGGGTCAGGAGCGTGTCCAGCGCTTTTGCTGTCCAGGGCAGTTCGTGCATCAAGATGTTGCTTCCGGGACGAAGCTGTTCCAATACATTTGAGATGATCCGGCCCGGATTATTTTTTTTGACCATCATCTCCCAGTTCTTGGAACCGTTTGACCATGTCATGTAAATCATATGCTCCTCTTTTACCTTGGCACGGACTGCCTCGCTGGCCGAACCGAAGGGAGGCCGGTAAAAGGCCGGGGCTTTGCCTGTCAGCTCCTGCACAGCCTTTTGGGCGCCGTTTTCGGATTCATCATATATAGCTTGAGCTTTTCCTGCGGGGCTGAAGGTTCAGGCGGCTTCTTTTGTTCCAAAGGAGGGGGTTCCCGGATCGGCCGCGGGCGGTGCCGCATGAGGGGAAGCGGGCGTGGCCGCCGGACTTGCAGGGACCGGTGCGGCTGCCGGCGTGTTGGCGTTCGGATTGGCGCAAGAGGTCAGGACCAGCGCCGCCGCGGACAAGAGAAGCCAGTTATTCTTCATAAGGAAGCTCCTGTTCTAACGTCATGTTTGTTGGCTTACAGCTTTCCTTATTTTATCATGCATGTCTCCATGTTACATAGAGGAGAATAAATGAGGAAGACGAATCTAAGCGGAGGGATGGACTATGAGAGTAGGAGCATTTTTGCTCGGAGGACTTGTAGGAGCGGCGGCTGTCGTCTATTTGTCCAATAGAAACAAATCGTTGTTCGGTGCCGCGTTCAGCAGCAGCGATTCGGTAAACCCGTCGATGGGCATGGCGTCATCGTCGGGCACAATAGGTCAAACCAAGTCGGGCGCGTCGGAATCTCAATCCTTTCAATCAGGATCCAAAGAGAAGGCGAATAAGCCGAAAAAGGGCTTGAATGAAGATTTATTTAAAGAAGACGGGTTGAACAAGGTTAGCGATATTGTAAATCAAGATCCCGGACTAAAGGCCGCTGTAGAAAAAATTTTGGACAGCAATGCGGGAAAAGAACAATATGGCGCACATTAATTTTCAGAATTAGATATCGGGCACAGCGTTGTCTTTCAAAGACGGCGGTTGTGTCTTTTTCTTTATTGTGTTATTTTTAGGGGTATAACCGTTCTTTTCTTTCAGGTTTGTGATATAATAGTCATATCATGAAAATACAAGCTCTTCATTTCATGAATCGCAGGGCCATGGCTCACCTTTGTAACCCAAACTTCATAAGATATTATTACAGTCGGCAAGGGAGGAATCCAGTATGAAAATGGAGCGTTTAAGTCAGGACAAGATACGGATTTTCCTCACATTCGATGACTTAACGGAGCGCGGCATTCATAAGGATGACATGTGGAGAGAAATACCTAAGGTGCACGAGCTGTTTAGTGAAATGATGGATCAGGCTTATATGGAGCTTGGCTTTGATGCAACAGGTCCGCTTGCCGTCGAGGTGCTGGCCATGCCGGCACAAGGAATGATGGTGATCGTAACACGGGGCAAGATGAATTTTAGCCATGGTGAAGATGCGATTGACGAAGACTTGGAAGAGGTATACGAGCTTGAAGTGACTATGGATGAAACGGACCAGGTCACCTATGCTTTTCATGATTTCGAAGACCTGCTTCGCATGGCCAAAGTCATTAACCCGTTATTGACGAATGGCGGAACTCTGTATTCATACAAAAACAAGTGGATCTTGCTCCTTGACGCAGCCGATATGGAAGATAAACAGCTGCAATTGATTGTAGCCGTTTTATCGGAGTATGGGGAGGCGACTTCGGTTACGCAAGCCATGCTTGAGGAATATGGCAAAACGGTCATTGAATCCGATGCCGTGAAGGTGCTTTGCGCTAAATTCTAACTAATCCTGTCTACACAGACTAAGACATGAAGCATTCACAAAAACGTTCGTTTTTGTTGGAATGCTTTTTTTGCGGGGGGAAGTAAGGCGATGTCGGGAACCAATAGAAGCGCGGCCGTAGCTACCTTTGATTTAGAGGAGCTGGTCGTTCATTATCAGAAACAGCTGCGCGAGGAGGCATTCTTGTATCTGCAGCGGCGGGGCATCGCTCAGGAAACGGTTGAACGTTACCGGATCGGCTTCGAGCCTGGTAAAATCGGTTTTTATGTGAATTCAAACAAACTGGGGGATTATTTTGAAAACCGGGTGATCATTCCGATAGCGGATGCGGAAGGCGCTGCCGTTGATTTAATCGGTCGTTCGATCGATCATCGCGAACCGAAATACAAATCGCTGCTCGGTGTCGATGATATAATGTTTAATGAACAGATCCTGGAAGAAACGGAGGATGTCATTCTCGCAAGCGGTGTCTTCGATGTTCTTAGCTTGGCTCAGGCCCGGCTCCCGGCGGTATGCGTACCTGTCTGGATGACCTTCAAGGATAGTCATGCGGAGAAACTTAGGGAGAAGAGAGTGTTTATTTGTCTCGGTAATGATGAGCTTGGCAGGAGTGAAAGTGTAAGAATACTGACCATGCTGCAACCGATAGCCAAGCAGGCGCTCATCGTTCAAATGCCGGAATCCATAAGAGATGTCAACGATTTCTTCGTGCGCGTACAACATCCGTTGGATACCTTCATGAAATTGTTAAATGAAACGATGGAAGAAACGATGATGCTACCCATCGCCCCCGATGTAAAAAATATTACGATATATACGGAAGAATATATGAAAAGACACCGCGGCCAGTCGTCCGGCATTCCTACGGGAATTGCGGAACTCGATGAAACGTTGTTCGGCGGGCTGCGCAGCGGGCTTTATTTGATTGCTGGAGGCGCCTCATCCGGCAAAACGATGCTGATGAAACAAATAGCCGATCATATCGCTTCCGAGCAAACGCCAGTCGTCTATGTTTCGTGGGATATGACGGCTTTTGAGCTATGGGCTCGAAGCATTGCCCGCATCATCGGCACGGAGCCGCAAAAAGTGCTGAGCGGTAAAATTCCCCCTGAAGAAGTAAGTGATGCGAACAAGCAGTATACCCAAATCAGCAAAATGTTGTGGACGATCGAATGCTCCATTGACACGCCCATGGACCGGGTGATGGCTTCCATCGAGCGAATCGGGGCGATGGCAGGAAAAACGCCGGTCGTTTTCATTGATCATCTTAACCGGATTCCTGTGACCGGCTTGCAGCAGACTCCCAAATCAGCAAGCGAGCATCAGACGATGCTGGCTTATGTCCTCAAGCAGTGGTCCAGAGAGCGGGGCGGTCCCGTTCTGGCAGCGATTCCTTCGGATATCGGGGAAGAAGCTCTTCCGCAAGGCGTGGAGGCCTCTGCGGATGTTATTATGCTGTTAAAGCCGCAGCCCGTCGGGGAGCCGAACCAAGGGCGTGGCGTAGCTCTCCATCTGCTGAAACACCGAAACGGTTCTTTAAAGACAATCCAATTGCGTTTTCATGACCAAAAGGCAGTGTTTGTAGTAGCGGCGAACCCATAAATGCCGAGGAAGGCTTGATCTCCTTCCAAGGTTTGAACAGAGGGTGGGTTGCTTGTGACCGACAACTTAAACGTTCTTCACGCGACACAGCACAGCATTGAACAGACCCTTACAAAGCTGGGGTATTCAAGGGCGATGACCTGCTGGAACCTGATGGGCTGGCTAGTGCAGGAGGCGTGGTGGTGTCCTACTTCGAATGGGTGCAAAATAATCAGGGATATTACTGGACGGAGCAGCAAGTGCATGCCAGGCTGCAAGAAATGATGGAAAAAGGGTTTGAAAATGTCTATAATATTCATGTGACGAGAAATGTCGATATGCGTTTGGCTGCTTATATGGCCGGCGTCCGCAAAATGGCGGAGGCTGCGCGTTTCCGCGGCTGGGCGTAAAGATGGGAGGGCCGCTTTGAGCGTCTTATCTATCCTTACGATGGCTATTGCGCCTGGTGTCGCTCTGCTGTCGTATTTTTATTTAAAAGACCGTTACGATCCCGAGCCGATCTCTCAGGTGTTGAAGCTTTTTTTGTTCGGGATGATCCTTGTGTTTCCTGTCATGGTGCTTCAACATGCGCTGCTGCAGGGGCTCGGTGAAGATCCGTTTGTCTTTTCATTTGTCGCCTCTTCATTTCCAGAAGAGTTTTTTAAATGGTTCATCATTTATTTTGTTATATTCAAGCATACCTCCTTTGACGAACCCTACGACGGCATTGTATATGCCGTGGCCGTTTCTCTCGGGTTCGCCACGCTGGAGAATGTCATTTACGCTTTTTTGAGCAATCTTCATTTTGCGGATTTGATGATGCGGGCATTCCTGCCCGTTTCGGGTCACGCCATGTTCGGTGTCATGATGGGTTTTCATTTCGGCAAAGCGAGATTTACTCCGGAACGGACCAATCGGCATTTGTTCTATGCTTTCGCGCTGCCGTTTTTCTGGCACGGCATTTTTGACTATATTTTGCTTGCCACCAAATCGTATTGGGTTTGGTTTATGGCGCCGCTGATGTGCTTCTTGTGGCTGCGGAGCCTGTGGAAAGTGAACCGGGCCAACGCCAAGTCGCCTCTCGGGAGGATAACACGGGAAGAACGGATTAAAATATAGCCGGTTTGCCCATAATGGGAGTACAATAACGATTGCGCATACCGGAGGGAAGCCATGACCGCAGCAAGCCCGCGCGTGAAAGTAACGATCCGCTGTAAAAGATGCGGAGAGAAATTTATTTTGAGGGGCCGGAAGGAAAAAGGAAAGATTGATACCGGCTTTAAGCAGTGCATCTGCAATAATGAAATGGATTTTGACATCGAAACACATGATTTCTGAAGTGTCAGGGTCGGCGGAAGCCGACTTTTTTATTTTGTTGATTGCATAAAGGATCTACCTTCAAGCGCAAACTAAGCCCAAGTTTTTCTGATGAAGGGAGATCTGTCGAAAATGTACAAAAGATTGAGCATCGTCATGTTTCCGTTTCTTTTGCTGGCGCTCATCGGGACCGGGGTGTGGGGGTACCTCGAGCATCAGGAAAAAAACACGATCTTGATGAAGGCGGAAAATCAATATCAACGTGCTTTCCATGACTTATCGTTTCATCTGGACAAGCTGCACACCGAGCTCGGCAATACGCTCGCAGTGAATTCCACCTCACAGGATGCATACAAAAAAGGGTTGATCAACGTTTGGCGCATTACCAGCCAGGCGCAGAATGAGATCAGCCAGCTGCCGTTGACCATGCTTCCGTTCAGCAAGACTGAAGACTTTTTGTCCAAAATCTCCAATTTCGCTTATCGCGCTGCCGTCCGCGACCTGAGCAAGCATCCGCTGGATGAGCAGGAGATCAAGACGATGAACGCACTTTACCAGCATTCCACCGAAATTGCGAAAGATTTGCGCGACGTCCAGACGAAAGTCCTTCAGAACAATTTACGTTGGATGGATGTAGAGCTCGCTCTGGCTTCCAACAAAGAAAACCAAGACAACGCCATTATTGACGGCTTCTCCACCATGGACAAAAAGGTAGGTGAATATCCGGAGATCAGTTGGAGTCCCGCCGTGATGAGCATGTATCAAAGACGGGATATCAGCATGCTCTCGGGACCGGAGGTAACGGCGGAGGACGTAAAGCAAAAGGCGGCAAAATTCCTGGGGATTGATGCATCCGCGCTGAAGGTGGTCGAGAACGGGGCGGGTACCGAGAACCATTCGTTTAGCGTAAGCGCGCCGAGAGACGGTTCGCCGGACGGAATTCAGATGGATTTCTCCAGCAAAGGCGGACAGCTGCTATGGTTTTCGGCCCCGCGCGATGTTCCTGAAAAGAAGCTGGATTTGCGCCAAGCCAGAGATATTGCGGCACAATTTCTGGACGAACATGACTATAAGGATATGACAGCCGTAAGTTATGACGAATACTACAATACAGCCAACTTGACTTTCGCCGCCCGGACGAATGATGTGATCAATTATTTGGAGAAGGTAGCCGTTAGAGTGGCGCTGGATAATGGGGAAGTGACCGGACTTGAGGCAAGCGATTATGTGTTCGATAAGAAAGACCGCCAGCTTCCGGCACCCAAGCTGACGAACGAAGAAGCGCTCAAAACATTAAGTCCGAACTTCAAGGTTACGAGTGTGGATAAAGCGCTGATTCGCAACGATATTGATGAAGAGGTCTTGTGCTATCAGTATGTCGGACGCGTGAATGGAGGCGTGTACCGTGTTTACATTAATGCGGACTCCGGTGCCGAAGAAAAAATCGACCATTTGGGAGCGGATGAAGCCGCCGCTGTAAGTCAATAATTCGTGTGAAAAAAGCCCGTACTTCAACAGTAAGGGCTTTTTTTCGTTGTCCCCTTTCCATATGCACCTGGAATGCTATAATAATCAAGTAGGCTGCACAGTACAAAAAGACTTGGCGGTAAGCACACAGGGAGGGGTCGGGCTTTGCTACCAAAAATAAACCAAATTTTGTACATACAAATCAACTCCATCGATGAGGAAGAAGCGAAACAAGAGTATAAATCCAGGATAGCCGATATCACGGAATCCCATATCAGCATGGAGATTCCGATGTCGGATAAAACAGGACGTTTCAAGCGATTATACCAAGGGGACGAGCTTTCCGTTTATTTCATTACCGAAGACGGAGTGAAAAATTATTTTAACACTTCCGTTACCGGTTTTTCAGATGATGTCATCAGATTGGTGCACATCAAAAAACCGCAGCCCGAATCCATAACAAAGGCACAGAGAAGAAATTTTTTGCGTGTGCCTGCCGAACTTGAGATTGCCGTGAAATTATCTGAGCAGCTGCAGTTCGTTACGTTGACGGAGGATGTCAGCGGCGGCGGCATTTCCTTTTATTGCGACGGTTACATTCCCGCTCATACCGGGCAAACAGCAAGCTGCATGCTGCTGATTCACTATAAGAACGGGCAAATCGAGCATGTGCCGTTCAAAAGCGAAATCGTGCGCGTAAAGCCCGTGGAAACGGGAAAGCAGCAGGTCATCCTGCGTTACGCCGAAATCAGCGACCGCGACCGGCAAAAGATTATCCGCTTCTGCTTCGAAAGGCAGCTCGAAATCCGTAAAAATTAAAGGGCATATTTTTCCTGTCATAGGGTATACTACCATCCAAAATAACAGGGTGGCATGCTCATGAAGCCTAAGAATCATAACGAAACGACGGGCAGATACGAAGACTTGTTTTTGCTGTTTGCTCAAAGGGTGGAAAAAGCGCTGATCGTCATGCTCGTTATACTTATGATGGCATTGGCCGTATCGCAGCTGCTGCTGCAGCATCCGCAGATTCGGCATCTCTTAGTAAAAGTGGAACAGCTCGAAGGCAATCCCTATCCGTCAGCCTCCTCTCCGGCTATAAACCGGATTAGGCACTAGAGTTTTGCTTCATAGGGAAAACTATGGTATAATTTTGATTGCTTAAGGCTTCGGCCTGTTTTTTTTTCAAAATGCTCGTCCGCTTCATTGTATTAAGGAGGCCTCATCTTGGAGAAGTTTAACATCGCCATCGACGGTCCGGCAGGGGCAGGCAAAAGCACCATAGCTCGTCTCGTAGCAAATGCGCTTGGTTTTGTATATGTTGATACAGGCGCGATGTACAGGGCCGTTACTTGGAGTATTTTGCAGCAGGGCCTTCCACTGGAGCAAACGGCGGATTTGATTGCGTTGACGGAAAGATTGGATATCCGTTTGGAACCCGGCGAGCACGGACAATTGGTTTTTGTGGACGGCAAAGACGTTACGGGCATGATTCGTTCGGCAGAGGTGACAGGGAATGTGTCCAGGATTGCATCCATCGCCGAAATCCGCAGTATTCTAACCGCTAAGCAAAAGGAACTGGCCAGCAAGAAAGGTGTTGTTATGGACGGCAGAGACATCGGCAGTCATGTATTGCCGGATGCCGAATTGAAAATCTTTCTGACCGCAAGCGTCAGAGTCCGTGCCGAACGACGACTCAAGGAAATCAGCGGCGACAGACCGGATATTACGCTTGAGCAATTGGAACGCGAAATTGCGGAGAGGGACCGGATGGATGAACAGCGCGAGGCCTCGCCGCTTGTGAAAGCGCCGGATGCCGTATGGATGGATACCACCGAAATGACGATACCCGAAGTGGTGGATCGCATATTGGAGCTCTGCAAGACCCGTGTAAGTGGGGTGAACTAAGATTGCTGTACACTTTTTTTCGCGGTATTTTCCGTCTTTTGTTCCGTATTTTATTCCGATTGCAGGCCGAAGGGAGAGAAAACATTCCCAAGGAAGGCGCCGTGGTGCTCTGCGCCAATCACAGAAGCAACTGGGATCCGCCGGTTTTGGGCACGCCGCTTGACCGCAAGGTTCATTACATGGCCAAAGCCGAGCTGTTTCAAGTCCCGGTCCTGGGTTATATTCTTCCGAGAATCGGAGCTTTTCCGGTCAAGCGCGGCGGCGTCAGCAAAGAATCGATTCGACTTTCACTGCAGCTTCTGAAAGACGGCCATATGCTGGGCATATTCCCGGAAGGCACGCGAAGCAACGCCGGAGGCATAGGGAAAAAAGGTGCGGCCAGCTTGGCGATGAAATCGGGAGCGACCGTTATTCCTGCAGCCATCATCGGCAGCTACAAGCCTTTTAGACGGATGAAGGTAGTCTACGGCCCGCCGGTTGACATCAGTGAATTTGCCGACGGAGGTCCGGAAGGATTGGAGCAGGCTACTGACAAAATTATGACCGTCATTCGCGCTATGGTGAAGCAGCACGAATCGAAATGAGAAATTGTGGCATACTTAAAAAACGATGATGAAATTTTTTCTAAAATACATTACTGTGGTTAGGTTGTTAAGGAGGTAATTGATATGACAGAAGAAACAAATGTACAGCAAGAGGCATCTCAAGAAGAATCCATGGCGAATGTCGTCGTTCTTAAGAAAGGCGATATCGTTAAAGGTAAAGTGATTAAAGTCGATTCCGACCAAGCCATCGTCGATGTAGGTTACAAATATGACGGCGTCATTCCTGTGCGTGAATTATCTTCCCTTCAATTGGAAAATGCCGCTGAAGGTGTTGAAGTAGGTCAGGAAGTGGAATTAAAGGTATTGACCATTGACGACAACAAGGAAAAGCTGGTGCTTTCCAAGCGCGCTATCGATAATGAAAGAGCGTGGGATAAGCTGGCGGCCGATATGGAAAATAAAACGATCCTGGAGGCAAAAGTTGCTGAAGTGGTGAAAGGCGGCTTGGTCGTTGACGTAGGTCTTCGCGGTTTTGTGCCGGCTTCCATGGTGGAGCGCAATTTTGTTGAGGATTTCAGCGATTACAAGGGCCGCACGCTGCGTTTGCGCGTGAAAGAAATGGATCGCGAAAAAAACAAAGTGATTCTTTCTCAAAAAGATGTGTTGGATGAAGAATTCGAAGCCCGGAAGAAGGAAGTTCTTTCCAAAATTTCCGTCGGTCAAGAGTTGACCGGTACGGTTCAGCGTCTGACGCAATTCGGTGCATTTATCGATATCGGCGGAGTAGACGGTCTGGTTCATATTTCTGAAATGGCTTGGCACCATGTTGAAACCCCTTCTGAAGTTGTAAAGGAAGGCGATCAGGTTAAAGTTCAGGTGCTGAAGGTTGATCCCGAGAATGAGCGTATTTCCCTGAGCATCAAAGCTACTCAGCCGGGACCTTGGCAGCAGGTGCAGGACAAAATTAAAATTGGCGATATCGTAACGGGGACCGTCAAGCGTCTTGTTCAATTCGGCGCATTCATCGAAGTGGCTCCAGGTGTTGAAGGACTGGTTCATATTTCCCAAATTGCTCATCGTCACATCGCTACTCCGTTTGAAGTGCTGAAGGAGGGTCAAGAGGTTCAGGCGAAAGTGCTTGATATGAATCCTGATGAAAAACGCATTTCCTTGAGCATTAAAGAAACGGAAGAAGCGCCAGCTCGTGAACCGAAAGCGGATAGAGAAAGAGGATCCAAAAGAGAATCGGTTTCCCATGAAGAGCTTCAAAGCTTGAACTTAACGCTGGGTGAGCGTTTTGGTGATAAATTAAGCAAATTCAAATAAGCCATTTATCTCAAGAAATGAGGAATACGGGTGCGCATATCAAGGAAGATGGAGCATGTACATCATGCTCTGCAGCTTGGTCATAGCGATGAGCATGGCTTTCGCGATATCAAGCTGATCCATAATTGTCTCCCGGGCATTTCTTCGGACCAGATATCGTTACAAACCTCAATCGGCGAACTCAATTTGAGCTCGCCGATTGTCATTAATGCGATGACCGGAGGAGTTCATGAGACGGAAGAAATTAACAGGGAACTGGCAGCGGCGGCGAGAGAGACGGGACTCGCTATGGCCGTCGGCTCTCAAATGTCGGCGATCAAGAATCCGGAAGTGGAATCCAGTTACCGTGTTGTCCGCAAGGTAAATCCGGGAGGAATCGTTTTCGGGAATTTAGGGAGCGAAGCGACGCTGGAGCAAGCTTTACGCGCTGTGGACATGCTTCGGGCAGACGCTCTGCAGATTCATTTGAACGTGATGCAGGAGCTGATTATGCCGGAAGGTGACCGGGAATTCTGCGGGGTGCTGGAAAGGATCCGAACGATTGTCGATCAAGTCGGCGTGCCTGTCATGGTAAAAGAAGTCGGCTTCGGCATGGTCAAGGAAAGCGCGGAGGCTTTGTTTCAATGCGGTGTACGAATAATCGATGTAGGGGGTGCAGGCGGTACCAATTTCGCTGCCATAGAGAATGCACGACGCCGTGTTCCTATGGATTGGCTGAATGATTGGGGCTGCAAGACAACGATCGCACTTCTTGAAGTGTTGGAAGCTAAGCATCGGAATCAAATTGACGCCTCTATTATTGCCGCGGGAGGGATCTCCCGGACGCTGGAGGTTTGCAAAGCTTTAACCCTTGGCGCATCCGCTGTAGGCATGGCAGGATCTCTCTTGAAAGTGCTGCGCGAACAAGGAACGGAGGCGCTTGTGACCCACATCGTGACGCTCCATGAAGAACTTTGTCTCCTGATGACGGCGATGGGTGCAAACTCCATAGAACGTTTGCATGAGATGCCGGTAGTGATAACGGGAGAAACGGCGGAGTGGTGCGCCGCTCGCGGGGTGGATATAAGCTCTTACGCTTTGCGTACGGGATACCGAAAAGTTTGATTAAAACCAAATATGGAAAGCCATACTAAGGTAAAGAGCTGGGTGTTTACATTTGGGGTGGTGCGAATGAACGCGGGCTATCTGTCCTTATTATTGATTGTTGTATCGCTGATTTTGTTCGCCAGTGGCTGGAAAGAGATTATATTAAGAGGTATTACTCATCTGAGTCTACTTCTTTTTTTTATTGCTTGGCTGCTTTTACTGGGCTGGAGCTTTACGCTGGATCAATGGCGGATATTCGGCTGCGTTCCTTTACTTTTGGCGGTGTCGTTTCTGGTTATTTTGCGAACCCGGGGAATGCTGCTGCGTTTTCATCTATTCTCCGTAGGACTATTGCTCGGGTCGGTTTTTTTCTTTTTGAAGGAAACCATCCATCTGATGCCGGCGATGATCATTCTTAATCCAGAGTGGACGATGGCGATAATCAATGGTTTGCTCGTTTCTGCACTGGTGCGCTGGCCTGCTTTCCAGGTAGCCGCTTTGTCTCTGGGGCTGCTTATTGGAGAGGGAATGTACGCCTATTCCCATCGGGAACAAACGGATATGGTGATAGGTCATGCGGGGTTTCAGGATGTATGGTGGTTGACCCTCTATGCGGCAAGAGGAAGCTCGCTTGTGTTGGAGTCAGCGGCTGCAGGATGCAAAAAAGCGTATTATTATGTTTGGAATGCTATACGGGAGCGCAAGGAGTAAGGGACTTCAACACATTGGTGAATCTGGGCCGGTCAAAAAATCCGGAAGGAAGTGGATTGAAATGTAGGCTTGGATCGTTGAGCAAAAGTTTACCGTAGGGATTGTCTTGGGCGTATTGTTTGGGGTAGCCGCCCGGTTTACGATGCTAAGGACGGATTACCGGCAATACCCGACCTATCCTCATGGGAAAATCATTCACCTCTCGTTGGGGGTGATTGCGGCGGGGCTGGGTGCCGTAGCCGTACCGTCTCTGCTTGAGAAAAACTATACCGCCATTACGTTTTTGGCCATGGCCGCTCAGCAGTTCAGGGACGTAAGAATGCGGGATTAAGTGAATCACAAAACATTCTCCGCGAAAAAGCACTCGGACTGGTACTGGTGCCCAAGGACAAAAATGCACGGGTTACGATCGCCAATCCGTGACAAAGGCAGGCGCTTCTCCATGATATATCAACGATTATGGGCGTTTACCGGGACGAAGGAGAGCCTTCTCTGGTCCCTCTTGCGAGGCTGGATATGAATGACGGCCGGCTTGCCGTGCGCGTGGTGACGATGTACAAAAATAAGGTAGGCGGAGGAGCTCCGATCTTTATTGTAGATAATCCGGATGAACAACAGGAGGTGGCGTTCAAGCTGGAGAAAAAGTTGGATGCCTCCGCTTATGATTTGCAGAATGGGACATTCATCATCGTCGATCATAAAGCTTATCATGATTAGCGATGTCTCATTTCATTTACTTGCTTGCTATATTTTGTTATAATATCATAGCTTGCGAGCATGGCTCGGAAGCTATGATATTGCGCCAAAAACTACCGCTATACGCGGTCGCTCATCTTCGAATTGCATCGATGGTTTTTGGCTTAATGACCCAAGCTTGCAGCATGGCTCGGAAGCTATGATATTGCGCCAAAAACTACCGCTATACGCGTTTGATTGGATTATCCACATTATATATAAGGGAATGAAGTGCATGGCAAGACCAATCGTAGCCATCGTCGGGCGGCCTAATGTAGGAAAATCGACGATATTCAATCGTATCATCGGCGATAAGCTGGCGATCGTTGAAGATAAGCCAGGGGTAACCCGCGATCGCCTGTACGGTACAGGGGAATGGCTGAACAGGGAATTTAGCGTCATCGATACCGGCGGGATTGAAATTGATGGCGAAGATCATATTCTGCGCTCCGTTCGCGCGCAAGCGGAGCTCGCTATTGAGGAAGCGGACGTCATTATCTTTATGGTCGATGCGAAAGCAGGGATCACCCCGGCTGACAGCGAGGTTGCAGAACTGTTGTTCCGGGCGAAAAAGCCTGTCGTCGTCGCCGTGAATAAAGTAGATAATTTACAGCGCATGGACGATATCTATGAGTTTTACAGTCTCGGATTCGGAGAAGTCGTGGGCATTTCCGGTTCTCACGGCACAGGCATCGGCGATTTGCTGGAAGAGGTGACTAAACATTTTCCGGATACCTCGGATGAGGAGTATGGAGAGGACGTCATCCGGGTGGCGCTGATCGGCCGTCCGAATGTCGGCAAGTCTTCTTTGGTCAATGCGATTCTTGGGGAAGAGCGGGTTATTGTCAGTGATGTGGCCGGCACGACACGGGATGCGATCGATACGCCATTCGAGAAGGATGGGCAGAAGTACGTCATTATTGACACGGCGGGTATGCGCAAACGAGGCAAGGTATACGAGACGACGGAGAAGTACAGCGTGATGCGGGCCATGAAAGCCATTGAACGGGCCGATGTTGTTCTGATCGTGATCGATGGGCAGGAAGGAATTATCGAGCAGGACAAACATATCGCAGGATATGCGCATGAGGCGGGGAAAGCGGCGATTTTCGTAGTGAATAAATGGGATATCGTCGAGAAGGATGACAAAACGATGCACCAGTTTACCCAGAAAATCCGCGATCACTTTTTATTCATGACTTATGCGCCCGTCGTGTTCCTTTCGGCCAAAACCAAACAAAGATTGCATAAACTGTTTCCCATGGTGAATCATGTTGCGGAGCAGCATACGCTTCGGATTCAAACCCATGTCCTCAACGATGTGGTATCGGATGCCGTTGCCATTAATCCGCCTCCGACGGATAAAGGAAAGCGCCTGAAAATTAATTACGCTACCCAGGTGGCGGTTAAGCCTCCGACGATCGTCTTTTTTGTCAATGATCCCGAGCTTATGCATTTTTCTTATCAACGGTATTTGGAAAATAAAATCCGCAGTGCTTTCGGTTTTGAAGGAACACCCGTTCGGATGTTTACTCGGCGCAAGTCTGAAGAAGGGTAGGAGAACGTGTCTTGATGAGCTTATTGTCACTTGTGATCGGGTATTTGCTTGGCTCGGTAAGCTTCAGCTGTTTAGCCGGCAAATTGCTGAAGGGAATTGACATCCGTCAGCACGGGAGCGGGAATGCCGGGGCCACCAATACGATGCGTGTTCTTGGCAAAGGTCCGGGAATTACCGTGCTGCTGCTGGATGTGATCAAAGGGATGAGCGCCGTATGGATCGGCAGCTATTTAAGCGGCGGCAGTTCCCTATTCGAAGTACTGGCAGGAATCAGCGTCATCGTCGGACATAACTGGCCGATCTTTTTTGGCTTCCGCGGCGGCAAGGGAATAGCGACAACCATCGGAGTGATGGCGACGCTTGCCTTTTTTCCAGCGCTCTATGCCGGAATCATTGCCATATTATCCATCGTATTGACCAGATACGTTTCATTAGGCTCGCTTTTGTTTACTGCTCTCTTACCGATTTTTATCTGGTTTATGGGCCTGCCTAATGAAATATTAGTGCTCAGTTTGCTTCTTTTTGTTTTTGCGTGGTTTAAACACCGGAGCAATATCGTGAAGCTGCTAAAAGGAAATGAAAATAAGCTTGGTGCCAAAAAGCAACTTTAATCCTATGCTAAAGAGGTGTTCGTACATGCCTGATTCCGGCAAAGTTGCGGTGTTGGTCGCAGGAAGCTGGGGAACCGCGATTGCCTCGGTGCTTGCGGAGAACGGCCGTCAGGTCTGCCTGTGGTCCCGAAACGAGAACCAGGTGGAGGAGATTAACACGGAGCATCGCAATCGCCGTTTTTTACATGACGTGGAGCTATCCCCTCTCATTCGGGCAACGAACTCCATGGAGGAAGCGGTAAACGGCGCGGAGGCCGTGTTCATTGTTTCTCCATCATCGGCGATGAGGGAAATTGCCTCCGCTTTGAAGTCCTACGTAAATGAAGATACGTTGTTAATCCACGCAACCAAAGGGTTTGAGTCAGGTACCTTGAAACGGATGAGCGAGGTTCTGAAGGATGAGCTGCCAATGTATGACCCAAATCGGATCGTTGTATTGTCCGGGCCGAGCCATGCGGAAGAAGTGATAGAGCGTTGTCCGACTACGGTTGTCGTGGCTGCGCATGATAAAGCAGCGGCTGAAAAAGCTCAAGACCTGCTGATTAACTCGTATTTCCGCGTCTATACGAATCCGGATGTGGTAGGGGTTGAAGTAGGAGGCGCACTCAAAAATATTATTGCATTGGGAGCCGGTCTCTCCGACGGCCTTGGCTTCGGGGATAATGCGAAGGCGGCGCTTCTTACCCGCGGACTGGCCGAAATCGCAAGACTTGGTACGGCTATGGGCGGAAGCCCGCTGACGTTTGCAGGTTTAGCCGGGATCGGGGATTTGGTAGTGACTTGTACCAGCCGGCACAGCCGCAACTGGCGGGCCGGTTCGATGCTGGCCAAGGGGCTTTCCCTTGAGGAGGTTCTTGCGCAGATGGGGATGGTGGTAGAAGGAGTAAAGACGACGCAAGCTGCCTATCTGTTGGCTCGCAAACACGGGATTACCATGCCGATTACAGATGAGCTGCATCAGGTTTTATTTGACGGTAAAGACCCCAAGACGGCGGTAGAGGATCTGATGGGCCGCGGTCCTACACATGAAATCGAGGAAGTGGCCAAGCAGTTGCAAACGGATTGGCTGTGTTGAGGCTTCCGCCTACACGGGTCTAGCAAAAGATACATATAATACCTCAGACTGAAACTTTAGTCCGGCCATGCGGACTATTGTGGTCATTTTCTGTCTGAGGAGGTCGAAATTATTGACTGGCAAGAACACGCCCAAAGAAGTGCTCAATGTCGTGAAAAAGAAGACCGGTAAAAGTGTTTCGGAAAAGGATATATATAAGCTGGCCAGCGGCGTTAAACCGTCAACCATGCAAAGTGAAGCTCAACTGAGAAAGCTGATCAAACAGGTAGCGGGCTTGGTGAACATCCCTGTATCGGAACAAACCACGAAAGAACTCATTCAAGCGATCAAAAGCAGTAAGATGGACCCGAATAATATGGAACAGCTCATGAAAAACATCATGAAAAAGTAACAGTTTTATGGCATAAGCTGCCGTACAAGGGCGCTTGTGCTTTTTTTGTGTTATGATGTAATTATCTATGCAGCATTTTTGGGGGTTGAGGAATTGATATGTCGCCATTGGACAAGATGTGGGCATCTTTTGTTGCCATCGGCTTGATGGTAGTTGCTTCACTGCTGATCACGTATGCAAGAAACAAAACGACCGGCGTGGTCCGGTTTATTTTATCGCTTATTGCTTTTTTAATGTTTATCCCGATCCTGCTCTACATGTTTGTATCCATAATGTAGGGGAGAGACGGAAGCCGTGATAAAATATCAGAACGTCATAACCGCACCGGAGCCGCTTCATAGTGCTCTTAAAGAGCTTGTTGCATCCACCCGTCATATGAACCTGACATGGCTGGTCGGAGGAAGTACGGGGCTGATGCTGCAAGGTGCTGCCCTGTCAGCCGCTCCGCGGGATTTGGATTTGTATATTGATCGCGAGCAGGCGCCTGTCATGCACAAGGCGTTGGCGCATTTTTCCACCGATGAGCAGATCGAAAGCGAGACGGCGATCTACAGCTCGATTCTGAGTCATTATGAGGTCGCGGGAGTCAAGGTGGAATTGGTAGGCGCATTCGAAGTGCGGGCCATGGACAGCGTATATCGGGTAGAAGCCGGTTACTTGGCGGCGGAGCATGCGGTGAGGGGTTCATTACACGACGGGACCGTCATCCATCTTATGCCGCTCATGCACGAAATGATTTTTAATATGCTGAGAAACCGTCCGGACCGCTATCATGCGATTGCAGACATTTGCCGTAAAAGTGGATTGGACATTCACAGGACTGTTTTGGAAAAGCTGGCGGAACGCAATCAGTTCAGTGCCGAGCTGATCGCGCGTTTAAAGCAGCTATTAGAATATATGGGGGAATAAGAAAGTTCTTAGGCCGTGTTCTAACTCAATGAAGGAGGCCGTGATATGGCATCGGAAATCACTTTTATGCCGGATGACAAGTCGATTCAAGCGAGGCCCGGCACCACGGTTCTCGATGCGGCCCGGAAGGCTCGTGTGCACATTCGAACTCGATGCAGCGGCAAAGCCGCTTGCCTGATGTGCAAGGTAAGAGTCATTGCAGGCGGCGAAACGGGTTTGAAGGCGATGAACGTAAATGAACGTTTGAAGCTGGGAAGCCTTTATGAAGAAGGATATCGGTTAGCCTGTCAGGCCAAATTAAGCGGCCAGGAACCCGTAACCGTCTTTGTCCCGGAGGATCCGCTGAAAAGTGCGATACGCCGTCAGTTGGAAAAACAGCAGGAGGAGGAATGGTAATGAGATTATGGCGTCTTTTTGGGACGCTGCTGCTGTCGGCCGTCTTGCTTAGCGGCTGCTTGTACCCTAAGGAACTGCGTAAGGAAAACCAGATGGCGAGCGGTGAATACGTCATGGTTGTACAGAACGCGATTGATCAATACAAAGCGAAGACAGGGGTACTGCCTATCAAAAACAGCACCGAAAATACACCGATCTATGAGAAATATCCGGTTGATTTTAGAAAGCTTCAGGGTCCCTATCTCAGCTCTATCCCGGTTAATGCCTTTGAGAACGGCGGCACCGCTGCCTATGTTCTTGTCGATGTGGAAACAAAGCCTGCGGTAAAAATGATGGATATTCCTTCATTTCAAAAAACATTGGATCTTCAGAAGGCCGTTGACGAATACAAGATCAAATCAGGAGGCAAGCTTCCGCTGGGGGAAGAAATTTCTCCGGGCTTTTATACCATTGATTACAAAATATTAAACCGCAAGGCGGAAGAAACGGCAAGCATGTATTCACCCGCGATTAAGCTGCCTTTTATCATCCAGGATTCCGGACAAGTCTGGATTGACTACGCGATTGAAATTATGCGGCTGATTGACAGCAAACAGCTGCAGAATCAACTGGACGGTATGCAGGATCTTCGAGTGCTGTTGGTACAGGATTCTTATTTCGTCCCCGCCCGCTCTGTTGCTTATCAATGGAAAAACGGTCGTCCTGTTCCCACAGCCGCGCATTTTTGACTATCACCTCTATGAACCTTTTATAAAAGGTCATAGAGGTTTTTCTTTTTCCAAAAAGATAGAATAAAGACTCTCCTGCAAACATATATTTTTCAGGAATGAAAGCTGTGGCGTCTTGCGGAAAACAAGGCAGGCCAAAGAGTGACGAAAATATTTTATGCTCTTGCCATCATATTTTGCTCTGTCATACATATATTTGTACTAGACCGTAGCATGTACGAGTTTCGTCTTAAACAACCTGTAGGAGGGATTCTCATTGGAAAAAGTGGATATCTTTAAGGACATTGCAGAGCGTACTGGCGGGGATATTTACCTGGGGGTCGTTGGAGCGGTCCGTACGGGAAAATCAACGTTCATCAAGCGCTTTATGGAGTCGATCGTGCTGCCGAACATTCAAAGCGAAGCCGATCGTGCCCGGGCAACCGACGAGCTGCCGCAAAGCGCAGCGGGCCGTACCATCATGACGACGGAGCCGAAATTCGTACCAAACAATGCGGTGCAGCTGCATGTTGCGGAAGGGCTGAATGTTAACGTTCGTCTGGTTGATTGTGTCGGGTATGTAGTCGAGGGGGCAAAAGGCTATGAGGATGAGAATGGACCTCGTATGATCAACACGCCTTGGTTCGACGAGGCCATCCCGTTTCAGGAAGCCGCGGAAATCGGGACGCGCAAAGTGATCCAAGAGCATGCGACGCTTGGCGTTGTGATTACGACAGACGGCTCCATCGCCGAAATTCCCCGGGCTTCGTATATAGAAGCGGAAGAGCGTATCATCAATGAATTGAAGGAAGTCGGAAAGCCGTTCATTGTCATTGTCAACTCCACCAAACCGCAGAGCGAAGCGGTGCTGGAGCTGCGCAGCGAGCTGCAGGCGAGGCATGACGTGCCTGTCGTAGCCATGAGCGTAGCCAATATGAATGAAGATGATATGATGTCCGTACTCCGTGAAGTGCTGTATGAGTTCCCGGTACATGAAGTGAATGTCAATCTGCCGGGCTGGGTTATGGTTCTGGGTGATAATCACTGGCTTCGCACAAGCTTTGAAAGCTCCGTTCGTGAAACGGTACAGGACATTCGCAGGCTGCGTGACGTGGATCGTGTCGTTGCGGGCTTCGAGGAATATGAATTTATTGATAAAGCCGCTTTGGCTGGAATGAATATGGGGCAGGGCGTGGCAGAGATTGATTTGTACGCTCCGGATGAGCTGTACGACCGTATCCTGATGGAAGTCGTCGGTGTGGAAATCCGCGGCAAGGACCATTTGCTCCAGCTGATGCAGGAATTCACTCATGCCAAACGGGAGTACGATCATTTTGCCGAGGCGCTGGAGATGGTCAAAACGACCGGCTATGGTATTGCCCCGCCGACGCTTCAGGAGATGGCGCTTGACGAGCCGGAGCTGATTCGCCAAGGCTCCCGGTTCGGGGTAAGGCTTAAGGCCACCGCGCCGTCGATTCATATGATTCGTGTGGATGTGGAGTCGGAATTCTCGCCGATCATCGGGACAGAAAAGCAGAGTGAGGAGCTGGTCCGTTATTTGATGCAGGATTTTGAAGACAACCCGCTCAAAATTTGGGAGTCCGACATCTTTGGCCGTTCTCTTCATTCCATCGTACGGGAAGGCATCCAAGGCAAGCTGGCGATGATGCCGGACAATGCCCGTTACAAGCTTCAAGAAACGCTTGGACGTATTATCAACGAAGGCTCGGGCGGTCTGATCGCCATCATTCTGTAACGAATTTGACTATTTTCGCTAAAAAATGCACTCCAAAGGGTGCATTTTTTGTCTTTTTACTTGAAAATACCTTAGTGCTGTATTAATATAAATCTTGATTTCCTTGTTGTAAACGTAATCTACGTATATTTTTTAATGAAACGGTTAACAAAGAGAGTAACGGCATAATCGATGATTTCGGGAGGAGGTGAATCGCATGAATAAATCCGATTTGATCAACAAGGTAGCTGAAACAAGCGAGTTGTCCAAGAAAGACGCAACCAAAGCAGTTGAAGCTGTATTTGAGGCCATCTCCGAAGCGTTGCAAAACGGGGAGAAGGTACAATTGGTCGGATTTGGTAACTTCGAAGTTCGTGAGCGTTCCGCCCGCAAAGGTCGCAACCCGCAAACTGGTGAAGAAATCGAAATCCCTTCCAGCAAAATTCCGGCTTTCAAGCCAGGTAAAGCTTTGAAAGACTTAGCAAACAATTAATAATTTAGTCATATCAAGTGAATGTACATACTGTAAAGAGTGCAGAATTGCAGTAAAATTCTTCTTCAGAAAAAGAGCGACAGGCTGATGCCTTGTTGCTCTTTTTGTTTTTTTACCATGGTTGATTCCTTAAGGTGATTTTCCATACATGAACATTATGGGACACAATGGGACGGCTAAGCCATTTTTTGTATCAACATGACAATGGCAGCTGCATCAGGCTGTTGATTTATCCGGCGGATGACGGGCTGAATGCTTTGGCACGAATATTGCTCACTAAAATTAAGCGAGCGGGAGTCCATCTACAGATCTTCCTTCCCGTAGAGCAAACATCCCAATCCCTTAAGGAGGAATTTGTATGAATTTCGGATTGTTTCTAATGCCTTCCCATCCCCCGGAAAGAAACCGGTACGATGCAGCCCAATGGGATTTAGATGTCATTCAGTGGGCGGATCAATTAGGATTTTCAGAAGTATGGATAGGGGAACATTTCTCCTCGCCCTGGGAACCCGTGCCTTCTCCCGATCTTATTATAGCTCAGGCATTGCAGCGTACAGAACGGATCAAACTGGCTCCGGGGGCTCATTTGCTGCCATACCATCATCCAATCGAACTGGCCCACCGTCTTGCCTACCTTGACCATTTGGCGCAAGGAAGACTTATGTTAGGAGTAGGCGCAGGCGGACTGCTCGGTGACGGTACGCTGTTCGATGTAGACATACCGGCTGGAGAAAACCGGAAAATGATGAATGAAGCTTTTGACATCATGCTGAAGCTTTGGACCGAACAAGAGCCGTTTAGATTTGAGGGTCAATACTGGAACGTGAACACGCACATCGGCGGAAATTTGCTGAAATTTCACATGTACCCTTATCAGAAGCCGCATATGCCGATCGGCATTACAGGGCTTAGCCCGGGCTCTCCGACACTGAAGCTTTGCGGTGAGCGAGGGTACATTCCGATGAGTCTCGGCTTTAAAAACGAGTATATTGCCAGCCATTGGGACTCGGTAGTCGAAGGGGCCGCACGCACAGGGCGTACGCCGAACCGCGAGGAATGGCGGATTACCAGGGAAGTATTTGTTGCCCGGACGGATGAAGAAGCGTTGGAATGGTCGCTTGGCGGAATGATGGGACGTCAGCATAAAGAATATTGGCTGCCTACGTTCAAGGAGTTGGGCGCCTTAGATATTCTTAAGCAGGATTCCTCGGTCACAGATGATGAGGTAACGCCTGAATACATGGCGCGAACCAGCTGGCTTGTAGGTTCTCCGGATACGGTAGCCAGAAAATTGCAAGCGCTTTACGACACCGTGGGAGGCTTTGGGACGCTCCTGGTTACTACCTATGATTACCTGGATGCGCCGGAACAGTGGAAGCAGTCCATGCAGCTGTTGATGGAAGAAGTGCTGCCGCGCATCCAAAAGTGAAACAACCTTTGTGAATAAGCCTTATGCTCATGGGTGTCTAGAAGACCGATAGCCGTATCCGGTACGTCTTTTAGACACCGCCTTTGTGAAGTGCCCGTACCAGGATAAAACAAGGAGGCATACGATGAATACCCATTTTGACAGCAAAGATTTTCGGGGGGCGTTAGGGATGTTCTCCACAGGGGTGACGGTTATAACTACATCGGACGGATATGCCGTTAAAGGAATGACGGCCAATGCGTTTACGTCTGTCTCGTTGGAGCCTCCGTTAGTATTGGTGTGTGTCGGTAAAAAGGCGCAAACGCATGCTTATCTCGAAAAGAATAAAACATTCGGCATCAACATCCTGAGAGAAAGCCAGCAGGAGCTGTCCGGTCATTTTGCCGGGAAATGTAAAGACTCCGTAGAAGAGCAGATCCAATATGACTATCATGAAGATATTCCTATCATCAGAGACTGCCTGGCCTCCTTAGCCTGCACGTTATGGAGAACATACGACGGCGGCGACCATACCCTGTTTGTCGGGGAGGTCAAGGCCATACAAATGGATGACGGGGATCCGTTGTTGTTTTATAAGGGGGCCTACAAAAAAATAATATAGATATGTTTTTGCGGAACGCTGAACCGTCGAATTACGGCGATGCTTGCTCCATTGCTTTCCGCGGGATTCCCGGTTTTAAACATAAGTGATATCATAGAAACTGAAAGAACCGCGTCCCGTCAAGGGCAAGCCATCCGGATATAAAATTGGTTTTTGTCAGAGCCGGGTGCTCGATGTACACGCTCAATGAACCGGATGACCGAAGATGTGAAAGGAGGGGAGTAAGACGATGAAAGAACACTATTGGATCCCAAGCCGTAACAGGCGATTGTCAGCGATAGTTCATACACCCGAGCATCCCGCAGGTGACCTGCTGGTTGTGGTGTGCCATGGGTTTACAGGAGACAAAATCGGCGCGAATCAGCTTCTCCTTCGCCTTGCACTTGCCATGGAATCTGCCGGAATCCATGTGGTGCGCTTTGATTTTGCCGGCTCCGGAGAAAGCGAGGGCGAGTTTGCTTCTGATACCACGGTATCAGGGTGGAAGGAGGATTTGCGCAGCGTTATCGCATGGGCCGGACAGCAGCCGACGCTGGCCGGATTGAAGGTCTGTTTGCTGGGCCATAGTCTGGGAGGTTATTTAGCGTGTTCCTATGACGATTCAGAGGGCCCGGCGGCCGGAAAAATTGCGTTGGCGCCTGTTGTCCGGCCGGTCGAAAATTTTCAGCAGATCATCCTTGGACCTCAACTGTGGGAACAAGCGTTACGTGGAGAGACCATCGCTAATTTTTACGGAAAAGGCTTCACCTTGGACGGAGGCTTTGTACGGGACTTGCTCAAGCAGCCTGATCTGACAACAGAGCCTGGTCTGCAGGGACGATGTTTAATCGTGCATGGTGCAGCGGATATTGCTGTTCCTATCGCAGGTTCACAGACGCTGCAGCGCGTATCCGGCAGCGGGATTGAACTTCATGTGCTGCCGGACGCCGACCATGTGTTTACAGGCCGCATCCAACAGCTGCAAACCGTGATTCTGAATTGGCTGCACAACCTTTGACAACCCGAAAGGCCGGGGTTACTCCTCAGCAGTTTGATCCGGGAATACAAATATCAATATCCGCATTACATGAAAAGCAGCTCCTTATGTCCATGGGAACCCCTACCTTCCGACATTAGGAGTTTTTGCGTTTTCCTGAAGAGAATTATTCGGGCTAGGCTGCCCTAAGCTGCCCTAACAACGTTGAATCAACTAAAACACGATTCATCCCATAGTATCCAAAATACTAATAATTGCATAACGCCATAAGTATGTTTATTGAAGAGATGATTCAATGCAAAATCACAGCGCTATTATTACTTGATGGCGGCAAAACCGGTTTCCCCAAGAATGGAATCGGGCCACGGGGAGGCTCTCCGAATTCCGGCAAAACCAACCGGATATGATAGCAAAGCTGGAGGAATTGTGGGTTTTTCGCAGTTTCTTTGATAAATGAATACATTATGAAAGCTCAAAGCAAGCAGAATTTATTCCGGCTTCTGACGGGAGTCTAATTATACCAGGTAGGGGGATGGTCAATGATTAACGATAAAGTCACAACCCATATATGGGATCGCTTTGTCAGAGAAGGAGTAATGGATAGGTCCAGAATAAGCAAGCGCATCTCGGAATCGTGGTTCCGCTGTCAACAAGCAGGAGTGAATCCGTCTGCAGCCGAATGCAAGACGATCCTTGCCGGTGATTTACTCATCCAACAGCAGGAAAAGAATGCGGCCTTGATCGACATTGCGATACCGTATATGCAGAAAATATGCGGGATCATAGAAGGTTCGGGCTCCATCGTATTATTAAGCGATTCTAGCGGCTGCGTTCTTGAGCTTGAGGGAGACCCGGAAACCCTGCAAATGGCAAAGAAGTCCAACATCGTTAGAGGCGTAAGATGGACGGAGGATGTTGGCACGAATGCCGTTGCTACCGCACTGTGCACGGGGGAGGCTTTATTGGTAAACGGTACCGAGCATTACTCGAGTGCTTACCACCATTGCTGCTGTGCCGCTGCCCCGATATATGATGGAGGGGGTACGCTAATCGGCATCCTGAACGTTACAAGCCCCGTGCATCGTTTCCACCACTACACTTTTGGGCTGGTCGTATCGATAGCCTATAACATTGAACAGCAATGTAAAATAGCAGAACAAAACGATGAGATCGAGCTGCTTCAACATTCTATTGGCCGCATTCAAAGCGGCGGGTTGGTCGCCGTGTGCACGAATAAGCAGGAAGTCGTTTTAACCAGTAATGAACTTCAATTTTCCGTTCCTCCTCACAGCAGGTTGAAGGTGGACGATATCCTTCAGGAAGGCTACAAGGAGTTATACAGGACTCCCATATCCTCTGCGAACCACGGCAGAATCATTGGATATTCCGTCTATTTTGAGGTTGGTCATCAGCAGTTCACGGTCGAGAACCAACGGAGAACAGGCTTTATTTTCCGGGGGGAATCCGGCTCGAGCAAAGCGTTTTCGCGTACGCTGCGGGAAATGGAATTAGTTGCACCCACCGATACCACGGTTTTTCTGAACGGCGAAACCGGAACAGGGAAGGAAGTCATCGCCCGCGCTATACACGAGAACAGCTTGCGCAAGGATGCTCCGTTCATTGCTGTAAACTGCGGCGCCATTGCGCCGCAGTTGATGGAGGCCGAACTTTTCGGTTACGTGGAAGGAGCGTTCACCGGGGCAAAACGCAATGGACACAAAGGAAAATTCGAGCAGGCCAATGGCGGAACGCTGTTTCTTGATGAAATCGGGGAGATTTCGCCCGCAGTGCAGGTCGCGCTTTTACGTGTTTTGCAGGAGCGGGAGATTACACCGGTAGGCGGTGATAAAGTGATCCCGTTAAATTTCAGATTGATCACAGCAACGCATCAGGATCTTCGGGAACTGGTCAGAAAAAAAGCATTTCGAGAAGATTTGTATTTCAGATTGTTTGTGTATTCCATCACTATACCTCCGCTGCGCGACCGGCGGGAGGATATCCCTCATCTGGTTAGCTATATTTGTAAAAATAACCGTTGGTCCATTCAGTTGACTGTGGACCAGATGCAAACGATGATGCGATACCATTGGCCGGGCAACATCAGAGAGCTAGTCAATGTTTTGGAGCGGTTATCCGTTTTGTCCAGGGGAGAGAATCTTTCCGGCCTGGATATCCGTTCTTTGTTCGGAAATGCATCCGACTGCGGAGAAAACCCGGATTTTGCGGAATCGCCGAATCGTGACCCGGCGGCTTTAAACTACCAGAAGCGTGTTCAAAAAGACCAGATAATATGGGCGCTGGAACAGACGGGAGGAAATGTATCCAAATCCGCGAAGCTGTTGGCCCTGCCGCGGAGTACGTTTTACCGCAGATTACGTACGTTTAAACTTGACCAGCTATAGATTTGCGGTTTGAATCGGTGAATAAGAACATCATCCTTATTCCTTAAGTGTGATGTTCCATCTCTGATGTATTGAGAATGAATGGAGGGCATCGCTATGCTTGAAATCGGCAATAGCGGCTTCAGAGCAGACGGTGAACAAGAAGGAAAAACGGCTTCCAGTCATCAAAAACGGATTGTTCAAATGAGAAACAGACCAGTACGATTTATTACGAAATCTTTGTCCGTTATACAGCACCGCGGTACTAAAATAGAAGTGAAATTTTCATGGAATTGCCACCACCTTAATCCAAATAAGCAACAACTTGATTTAGTTTTTCCAAAGCACTTGGGATTATTTTCAGTGTCGACGTCGGCTCTCCCGTACCACCATAAATAAATGGATAACGGAAAAGTCCTCTATCAACGATACAAGGCAAAGAAAGCACGATAGAGACACTGCCAACAGTGTATCCAGTTATCTCTCGGACTTCTTTTGGGCTAGCCATTTTCAATTGATGGCATCCTAGAATTCCCGACACTTCTTCTAAATCTACACGCCCACGACTTCCGGAAACAATCATCGCAAAGTAGCCTTTTTCCGACTTGAGAACTAATGCAGGTGCTGTCTGACCTGTTTCAATTCCAAAAAAATCCGCGCCTTCCTGTGCAGTACGAATCTGTTTTTCGTGATGAATGATTTCAAATTGAACTCCGCTTTCTTGCAAAAAGGTTCTTAAATTGTCCATAAGAAGGCTCCCCCTTTAGAATCTCTTCGAGTCATATTTTACCATAACTTACCCGCCGCGCCACATTCATGAGGGTCACTAGTGTGGATTGCGCCATGTTTCGCAGAATAATATTTATTTCGCACGGGTGCGCGTTTTAGTATTGCATGGGTGTGCGGCTACGTGCTATAATGAATCTCGCCGAATAAAGGACGGGTGAATATGAAAATGCAGAATACCTTGTCCGACAAGCGTTTTTGAACGTAAGGCAGCGCGATGATGCCGGGGTATGGCGCAGTCTGGTAGCGCGCACCCTTGGGGTGGGTGAGGTCGTGGGTTCGAATCCCGCTACTCCGATTATTAGCAAAGATCGTTTCCAATGATGTTGGAGCGATCTTTTTTTCTTCCCAAAAAAGTTTTCAGCTGCAGGAGAAATAGCGTAATAACAACGGTCATTTATTAAAATTTCATGAAGACACTGTTTGTTCTTTTTGGTATACTAATCTCGTCTTAGTTCAGGACTAAACACAAACAATTTCATAGCACATGCAAGAGGGGAAGACCACAATATGTCAGTAAAGTGGAAGCGATGGATGGCATCACAAGATTGGGAAATGTACGGTATTCTGGCCTCGATTTTTTTGGTATGGAGAATCGGGGTGATAGGCAATTGGAGCTTCGGCTGTTGGGTACTTCTTCTCATTTGCTTGATGGGTGTACGCAAAGATCAAGTGGACATGGATTGGAAGCGTTTTTTTGTTGTGGGGATTCCTTTGCTTGGCATTTTCTATTATTTCTATGGATCCGGGAATGGATTGTGGTGGAAAATTGCCAACTGGATGTTTGAAAACAATCGTCATCCATGGAATTGGGATGCCTTTATGCGAAGTATTCCGCTGAACGACGCCGCATGGGCCAGACACTTTCACCACCCGGCTGCAGATCGGATTATGGTGTGGATCTATAATTACGGATTTGTGCTTTCCCTATGGATTTGCATTGTCCGCAGCTTCTGGACGAGAAGTGTTAAAAAAATGCTGTCGTATGCACTTTCCGGCCATTTATTGCAGTTCCCGCTGATCCTGCCGTTCTACAATTTGATTCTGCTTCGGGAAGTATGGTGGGTCAAAGGCCAGCCCGATTTGCTCAGCCGGCAGTTTGCAACGCAAAATGACCTGCTTATGAACGTCATGAACTGTTTTCCGAGCATGCATACTTCGATTTCGTTTGCAATGTTGCTTCTGGCCCTCCGCGAGAAGGACCGCCTGTTCAAATATACGATGGTTGCTTATTGTTCGGCGATCATCTTCTCTACCATGTACCTTCAGATACATTGGGTGCTCGACGTCATTGCCGGAATGGCCTTTGCATATGGGGTGGTGAAGCTGGCGGATCTGTTGATTCACTTGGCGGTCAGGCTGGTTCCGGGCCGTCTCAAAGGATTTTACACGAATAAAGACCCCTTTCAAAACAAAACGATGGCTGCCTGAATAAAGGCAGCCCAACTGCAAGACTCAATTCGTGCTTGCTTTACTTTGTGCAATTAGATGTCTCTCGTTTTGTTTCCATTGCTGTATAGCTTCGAGAGAATCCCAATAAGACATCGTGATGCCTAAACCTTCCCGGACACTTTCCACTCCCAGAAATCCGGGCTGGATTGATGCAAGCTTTAACATTTCGTCTGCCATTTCAGCATAACCATGATCCCCTTCTGTTCGTTCAGAAATTTGCAGAGCCTTATTCGACGTTGTATTCTCTATTCCTTGCTATCAAAATAACAGAACCAACCCCAATAATGCTCTGCAACTCCTTCGTTGCAGCCTCATTAAAACGGCCGGTCAATAGGACAAATGTTGTGCCTGCCGAATATCAACCATGTAATTTAACACAGCCTTTCTCTTAAAAGTTGACATTGGCAAGTTTTTTCTGCATGATTAGGGTTATCTAAGCATAAGTGCGGGAGGACATGACGGATGGAAACGAACCACAATGATTATTTTATCGTGAAAGCAATGGATAACGGAGTGCAGGTGATTGGACTTACGAGAGGGCAGGATACGCGGTTTCATCATACGGAGAAGCTGGACAAAGGCGAGGTCATGATTGCCCAGTTTACAGACCATACGTCGGCGGTCAAAATCCGCGGCAAGGCTAAGATTATGACAAAGTACGGCGTAATTGATACGGAGGAATAATTTTTCGGGCAGGCGGAGGCATAGCCTGCTTTTTTTCGTTGTACAATGATAACAGACATGGATTTGGACGGGGCTGCCGTCTAAAGGAGGAAGAAGGCATAGTGAAATGGATTCCTCGTCTGTTGCTCATGACAGCGGTATCGGTCGCAGTTGCCGCCGGGTTGTCTTACTTGTCCAAGCTGGATGCCACCGTCAGCGTGTTTCGTTCTGTACAGGCACAGCCGGTCTCCGAGGCCAACATTGTGGATGTCGTATCCAAAATGCAGCTGCATCAGAGAATCCGGCGTGTGGAACTTAACCATGCGATCGTTTCCATTGATCTGCTTTCCGTTAAATCGACGGAGAAAGCAGATATTTTCGAAGATTTGTATGAAATTCCCAAGGTGATGTTCGGTTCGTCAACCAATATATATCAGGTGTTGATTCGGGTATTGGACGGCTCGCAGGAGGGAAGCGGAAGTCCCGGTCTGCTCGTTGCCGCCGATGCAAGACGTGAGAAATGGCTTGCGAACGAATCGGGGCTTCGTCCGCAAAACGCGAATGAATTGCAGCAGTTTCTCGATGCGCATTATAGAATGACCTATGCTCCGAAATGGAAGGCACGGTTTTTAGAAAAAAGCTGATCCTGGAACATGCGAAAAAAACCACTTTATGCTATACTAATTCAGATGGAGAAAGATTGAGTTATTTTTCGTTCGTTCGGAGGCTTACATATGAACTCTTATCGGATTCCGGAGATCGCTGCAAAATATTTGGAGTACGACATGATTCAAAAGCATACGGATCTGCCTCGTTTTCCCGAATTTCGCAGTCGGCTGCTGTATGCTTTTCTTGATAAACACAGTGCGTTGGCCCAACAAAGCGAACTGTTTACGCTGGTGACCTCACTTGTTCAAATCGGAATGGATACACACGACATGGTCAGCGTCAACAATGATGTGAAGGAACAGGCGGAGAGCCGTTCCAGACAGCTTAAAGTGCTGGCCGGTGATTATTTCAGCAGCCGGTTTTATTACTTGCTGTCGCATGCAGGACAAATCGATTTGGTCGGTATGCTTTCCAGGGGGATTTGTGAAGTGAACCGGTTAAAAATGAATTTGTACTTGATGAAAAAGCAGCTCAAGCTGACGGCTGATGAATACATCCGCCAAATGGTTGAAGTAAAAACACAATTGTTCTTATCCTTTTCTTCTCTGCTTGAAGAGCGGTTTTACGGTATTTGGCCGGAGATTCTGAGATTGTTTACCCGCTGCGAAGTGCTGCTGCAAGAGATCATCCGCTCCGAAACGTCCCAGCATTACAGAGAGAGCTGGGGCTTTTGGCATGTGCTGCAATGGGGGACGAAGGAAGAGAAAAAGCTGCTTGAGCATGGGGAAGCAGATCAGGCGAAGCTTCGTTCGATTTGGTTGAAATACAGAGTGACCTCCCAGCTGTACCAATTGCTTGACGCCTGTTTTAAGGAATTGCAGGAAAAGCTGCAGGGGATTCAGCCGGAGAATCTCGGGAAGGAACTCAGCTCGATTGGTGAATCTTTTCGCAGCTACTTATCAGGACCGCGGGCGACGCAGGAAATTTGAGGTGACAAGCGGAATGCAAAGCAAATCCAAAGAACAATTCGTTCACTCCGTATTTGAGAGCATCGCGCCCAAATACGACTTGATGAACGACATATTAAGCTTTCGCCGGCATAAAGCATGGAGAAGCTTTACCATGAAAAAGATGAATGTGCGGCCGGGAAGCACGGCGATTGACTTATGCTGCGGCACCTGTGACTGGACGATCAGTTTGGCGGAAGCAAGCGGGACGGGGGCAATGGTCGGACTCGATTTCAGCCAAAATATGCTTGATGTGGGCCGGGAGAAAATCCAACGGCTGGGTCTGGACAAGCAGATCCGTCTTGTTCGCGGCAACGCGATGGAACTTCCGTTTGAGGACAACACATTCGACTATGCGACCATCGGCTTTGCGCTTCGGAACGTGCCGGATCTGGTTAAGGTCATTGAAGAGATGCAGCGGGTGGTCAAGCCCGGAGGGCTGGTCGTTTCGCTGGAGCTTTCCAAACCGACTTGGCAGCCGTTCAAATCGATTTATTATTTTTATTTTCAAAAGATTTTGCCGCTGCTCGGAAAATTGATTGTAAAACGCTATGAGCAGTATAAATGGCTGCCGGAGTCCCTGGTTCACTTTCCGGATCATAAGCAGCTCGCAGAGATATTCCGGACAACCGGTCTAACGGACGTTGAGGTTTATCCTCTTACCGGGGGCATTGCGGCCCTTCATATGGGCAAGAAGCCGCAAGCGGCAATCGGAGCTGGGGGAGAATAACGACATGCTGTGGAGAAAGACCAAAATTTATATGGAAATGATCAAGATCGAGCATACGCTTTTCGCGCTTCCTTTCGCTTTCATGGGGGCGCTGCTTGGTTCTGTGGTCATGCTGGGCAAGCTTCCGACATGGGGGCAGATCGGTTGGATTCTGCTTGCGATGATCGGAGCCAGAAGCGCAGCGATGGGACTCAACCGGGTGATCGACAAAGTGTTTGACGGCAAAAACCCGCGTACAGCGATGAGGGCGATTCCGGCCGGGCTTATTTCCTCGAAGGAAGCGGTTTTGTTTGTTCTCGTTTCATTTATTTTGCTGTTTTGGGCGGCTTCGCAATTGAGTCCTTTGGCTTTTAAGCTGCTTCCGGTCGCTGTTTTTTTTCTTGTTATTTATTCTTATACGAAACGGTTCACTTGGGCATGCCACATTATATTGGGCATGACCGTTGCGCTTGCTCCTTTGGGCGGATGGGTGGCGGTAACCGGTGAAATTACGCTGACGTCTTTGGTATTTTATGTGGCGATCGTATTTTGGCTGGCCGGTTTCGATGTGATTTATGCTTGCCAGGATGCCGAGTTCGACCGGGAGGAAGGGCTTCATTCTATTCCGAGCCGGTTCGGCATACCGAAAGCGCTCAAAATTGCACGCTGGTTTCATATCATCACTGCGGCAGGTTTCATCGGCCTGTTTTTTTTGACCGAATTGACGTGGGTGTATTTGGTCGGGGTATTGATTTCCTATGCCCTTTTGATGTACGAGCATCTGATCGTTAATCCGAAGGATATGACAAGGCTGAATACGGCGTTCTTTACAATGAACAGCACCTTGAGCATCGTTTTATTTGTATTTACGCTAATCGATTTGGTGGTGAATACGGGATGAGCAGACCTTGGGTAATCGGCATTACGGGCGCAAGCGGTGCAGCATACGGCGTCCGGTTATGCCGTTTTCTGCTGTCACGAGGCGAGCATTTGCATCTCGTGATTACGGATGCCGGATGGCGGGTATTGAAAGAGGAGTTGGGCTGGGATGCGGGGCGCAGGCAGGAAAGCCTGAAGAAACATTTGGGCGGGTCTGCCGGTTCCTATGAATACGTTCCTAACCAGGATATCGGCGCCAAGACGGCGAGCGGATCGTTCCTGACCAAAGGCATGGTGATTGTCCCCTGTTCGATGGGGACGCTATCCGGTATTGCCAACGGCGCATCGGACAATCTGCTGGAGCGGACGGCCGATGTGATGCTGAAGGAAGGCCGCAAGTTGATTTTGGTGCCCAGGGAAACCCCCTTGCATGCGATTCACCTGGAAAATATGCTGAAGCTGTCCCGGCTGGGCGTACGAATGATTCCGGCGATGCCGGCGTTCTATCAAGGTCCGCAAACGGTTGACGACATGATTGATTTTGTTGTAGGAAAAATATTGGACACGATGGAAATCGAACATCAATTGTATAAAAGATGGGGTATGCAGACATGACAAAGAAACATCGGGCGATCCGTATCGGCCGCATTGACTTTACCAATGTATGGCCGCTCTTTTATTATTTCCCGTTCTCCTCTTTCGGCAGCGAGCTGGAGGTTATTCAGCAAGTTCCGACTCAGCTGAACCGTGCCATGGCAAAAGGGGAAATCGATATCGGTCCGATCTCTTCGTTTGCTTACGGGGAAAATTTCGAGAATTATATGCTGTTTCCCCATATGTCCGTCAGCGCATTCAGTCATGTAAATTCCATTTTGCTGTTTCACCGCAAGCCTTTGGAAGAGCTCGGGAAAGCGACGATCGCGCTTCCTACGACCTCGGCTACATCGGTGAACCTGCTCAAAATCATTTTGACCAAATTTTACGGGCTCGAACCGAATTACGTTTATGCGTCACCCGAATTGAGGCCGATGATGAGAACGGCCGATGCCGCGCTGCTTATCGGAGATCATGCGATTCGCGCCAGTTGGGAAGACAGCGGGTATCTCGTTACCGATCTGGGGGCGGAATGGACGAGATTAACTGGCCAATGGATGTCTTTTGCCGTTTGCACGATTCGGAGACAGACGGTAGAGCAGCAGCCTGAGCAGATCCGGCGCATCTTTGATGCTTTTATGGAAAGCAAACGCAAATCGCTGGCCGATTTGACAAGACTTGTGCAGGACGCGCAGGCGTTAATCGGGGGTACGGAAGCTTATTGGCGGCATTATTTTTCTACGCTCAGCTATGAGTTCGGCCCTAAGCAGCAGGAGGGACTTAAATTATATTATCGCTATGCGGCGGAGCTCGGTTTTTTGGATCGGGAGGTGTCGCTGAACATTTGGAATGACAATTCTGTAGTACGGGTGACGGAATGAGACTTTTGGATATCTATGCAAAATTTCAAAAAGATATCAGCTTTATCGAGAAGGAGCTGGAGCGAAGCATCGACGTGGAGCATCCGATCCTTCGCGAGGCTTCCTTACATCTGCTTAAGGCAGGGGGAAAGCGGATTCGTCCGGTATTTGTCCTGCTGGGAGCCAAGTTCGGAAATTACGATCTGGAGCGGGTCAAACATGTGGCGGTACCGCTGGAGCTGATTCATATGGCATCGCTTGTGCACGATGATGTGATTGATGATGCCCAAACGAGACGGGGTCAACTGACGGTGCGCTCGAAGTGGGATAATCGTATTGCAATGTATACTGGGGATTACATTTTTGCCAAAGCCTTGACGATTGTGACCCGGCTTTCCGAACCGTCCATTCATCAGATCATGTCCAAAGCTCTCGTGGAAATGAGTATCGGCGAAATGGAGCAAATCCGTATGTTCTTTCATACGGAACAAACGGTAAGGGATTATTTGCTCCGGATCAAACGAAAAACTGCGCTGCTTCTGGCCATCAGCTGCCAATTGGGGGCGATCGCGGCACAAGCATCAGAGAAAACGGCCAAGCAGCTTTTTAATTTTGGCTACAATGTCGGCATGGCTTTCCAGGTACGCGACGATTTGCTTGATATTTGCGGTACCGAAAAGGAAATCGGCAAGCCTCCCGGAAGCGATATCAAGCAGGGGAATATTACGATTCCGGTTATCTTTGCTCTGCAAAATCCCGCGCTTCGTCCGGTTCTGCTTCGTGAATTGGAAAGAATTGAAGCCTCCGACGGGCAAACCGACGTCACCGATTTTCTGAACATGATCCGCGCCAGTGAAGGCGTAACCCGTGCAGAGGCGATGGTATCTCATTACATTAACAAGGCCATTCGCTCCCTGGAAGGGTTGCCCGATATACAAGCCAAAAAAGACTTGGTCAGCATTGCGCATTTTGTGGGGAACCGTTCTTATTAGAGCATGAGGGGACAGGAAAATGGAAAAATCGTTTGCCATGGTTAAGCCGGAGAGCGGCGAACGGGAGATTGCCCATTTTTACAGGGCGGAAGCATTGCTTAGCTATAATCAATCAATACAAAAGAAGATTTGACAGGACGGGATGGCGTCATGGAGGATACGGATTTTCTGCTGTTTATCAAGAAGGTGAAGGACTATACGTCCATAGACCTGGCGCAGTATAAAGAAGCTCAGATGAAGCGGCGTCTTACCACGCTGCGGATGAAAAAAGGGTATTCCACCTTCGCGGCATTCTTTGATGCAATGAGCAAAGACAAGGCTTTATTCCATGAATTTTTGGACCGGATGACGATCAATGTATCCGAGTTTTGGCGCAACGCGAACCGGTGGGAGGTGCTCGAACAGCGCTTTTTGCCGGAGATGCTTCGCAAAACCGATAGGCTTAAATGCTGGAGCGCCGCTTGTTCCACCGGCGAGGAGCCTTACACGCTGGCGATGATTCTCTCGGAGCTGGGGGCGCTTTCGAACACTCAGTTGTTGGCCACCGATATCGACGAAGGCGCGCTGGATAAGGCGAAGAAGGGGATCTACTCCGACCGCTCGGTGAAGGATGTGCCGAAAAAATATTTGCGCAAATATTATCGTCAGGACCAAATGACTTATCATATTGACGAATCGCTGAAAAAGGCGGTCCGTTTTCAAAAGCAAAATTTGCTTGTCGATACGTTCGATACACAGTTTGATTTGATTGTTTGCCGCAACGTGATGATTTATTTTACGGAAGAGGCGAAACATATGCTTTATCAGAAGTTTGCCCATGCTTTGAAGCCTGGCGGTCTTCTGTTTGTAGGCAGCACCGAGCAAATTTTCAGTCCGGGCCAGTATGGATTGGAAACGGCGGATACGTTTTTTTACCGGAAGATGGCGTAAGTGAATAATCGCTTCCATGTTGTTCCATACTAAGAATAAATTGCTTTTGAAAGCTGTGCTTGCTTGCAAAGCATGCTGGAGGACACACATGGATAAACGAAAGGTCATTACCGCGTACCGCCGTGGATTTATTACGATGCAGGAATGCGCGCAAATCCTGGGAATCGATTCGGTTCAAATTCTGGGATTGGTCGGCGAGCCCGAGCATAAGGACGGCTCTTCCGTACTTAATAAACAACCCGCAAACGGCTGGCGCTAAACCAGCCGAATCAAGAAAGAGGCGCTGTCTGACTGGCATCATGCCAAAGGACGGCGTTTCTTTTTTTGTGGGGGCGTTTCTTGTCAAAGGCAGACACCTATACTATAATTAGCACAGGAATGGAGTACATAAAAGCGCTAAAGCGACTAAGCGCTCTGAGGCTTATGCTTTCATGGGATAGGATGAAAGGGGACTAATAAGTGAGATATTTAACAGCAGGAGAGACGCACGGGCCGCAGCTGACGGCGATTATCGAAGGTTTCCCAAGCAATGTGTCCATTGATTTCGAGGCGGTCAATCATCAGCTTGCCCGACGGCAAAAAGGCTACGGCCGCGGGCGCAGAATGCAAATCGAAAAAGACACCGCATCTATTGTCGGGGGCGTTCGCCATGGCAAAACGACCGGAGCTCCGATTGCGCTGGTCGTAGAGAACAACGATTGGAAGCACTGGACATCTGTCATGAACATCGAGCCGATCGAAGGCTCGGATGAAACCAAACGGCGGGTCAACCGTCCGCGTCCCGGACATGCCGATCTGAATGGCGGTTTGAAATACAATCAGCGCGATCTGCGCAATATTTTGGAGCGCTCCAGCGCCAGAGAGACGACGATGCGCGTAGCTATCGGCGGCATAGCCAGAGAGCTGTTGAAGGAATTCGGCATCAAAGTGGCCGGTCAAGTGATCCGTATCGGTGATGTCGAGGTGCAGCGCCAAGACATGCCGATTGACGACCTGATCCGGATCACCGAGGAATCTCCGGTGCGTGTGACGGATAAAGAAGCGGAAGCCCGGATGATTGCGGCCATCGATGCGGCAAAAGAAGACGGGGATACGCTTGGCGGCATTGTAGAATGCATTATCGAAGGCGTTCCGGTCGGTCTCGGCAGCCATGTCCAATGGGACCGCAAGCTGGACGGACGGATCGCGCAGGCGGTGCTGTCGATTCAAGCGTTCAAAGGCGTCGAATTCGGGATCGGCTTCGAAGCGGCGAAGCGCAGAGGCTCCCTGGTTCATGATGAAATCATGTACAGCGAAGCGCGCGGCTTCTGCCGGGCCAGTAACCGTGCCGGCGGTTTTGAAGGCGGGATGACGACAGGGGAGCCGATTGTCGTGCGCGGAGTGATGAAACCGATCTCGACACTGTACAAGGCGCTGCAAAGCGTCGATATCGATACGAAAGAATCGTTTACCGCACAGGTAGAACGCTCCGACACCTGCGCCGTGCCTGCGGCGAGCGTCATCATGGAGAATGTGATCGCTTGGGAAGTCGCCAGAGCGTTTATGGAGAAGTTCGGCGGCGATTCCATCGAAGAAATCCGCAGGAACTATGAAAGCTATTTGGAACAAACGAAAAGCTATTAATCGGGAGAACCGGATATGATAAAAGAGCTTACGGTTGATTTGGGAGCACGATCCTACCCGATCTATATCGGTGAAGGGATTTTGGAGAATATTGACTCGTATTTCGAAAAGCATGGAATAAGCAAACGCTCCGCGCTGCTGATCGTAACGGATGAGCATGTGGCGAAGAAGCATCTGGAGCCCGTCATCCGGAAGCTGGAACGGGCCGGGTTCAAGACGGCTTCGCACATTGTAGCTTCCGGGGAGAAATCGAAGTCGCTAGCGGTACTGGAGGAGGTGATTACCTCCTGTCTCAAAGCAGGGCTTGACCGGAATTCATCGGTGATTGCGCTGGGCGGCGGCGTGGTCGGCGATTTGGCCGGTTTTGCGGCGGCGAGCTATATGCGGGGAATCCGCTTCATCCAAATTCCGACGACGATTTTGGCGCATGACAGCAGCGTAGGCGGAAAAGTGGCGGTCAATCATCCTTTGGCGAAAAACATCATCGGCGCATTCCATCAGCCGGAAATGGTTTTGTACGATACGGCTACACTGCGTACACTGCCGGATAGGGATGTGCGTGCGGGCTTATCCGAAATGATCAAGCACGGTCTAATCTGGGATGCGGAGTTTACGTCCTGGTGCGAGGACAATGCGGAAAAGCTGATCGGTTTGGACCCGGAGGCGCTGCAATATGGTTTGTACAAGGGCTGCAGCGTGAAGGCGGCCGTCGTATCGCAGGATGAGCGCGAGAATGATCTGAGAGCGATCCTCAATCTGGGACACACGATCGGACACGCGTTGGAGGCGGTTGCAGGTTATAACGAGCTTCTGCACGGCGAGGCGATCTCGATTGGCATGGTGGGCGCGGCGAAGCTGTCCGTCCGATTGGGCAACCCGGAGCATATCTATACGACGACGAAGCGGATTTTCAAGAAATTCGGTCTGCCGGTTGCCGTGCCTGCGCATATGGATACGGATGAAATCATGAAGGCCATGATGTATGACAAGAAGTTCAAGGAAGGCAAGATGGTCTTCATCGTTCCTACGGACATCGGCAAGGTGGAGATCAATAAAAATGTATCCGCGGAATGGGTCAGAGACATCGTGGATCAGTTGAAACAGGAGGACTGACTTATGTTTGTACGGGGAATACGCGGGGCAACAACAGTAGAAAATAATGATGAGAACGAAATTTTATCGGCTACAACGGAGCTTTTGAACGAGATTATTGCGGAAAACGGAATCATTCCTGAAGAGATTGCTCACGTGTTTGTCACGGTAACTCAAGATTTAACGGCGACGTTTCCGGCAAAGGCCATCAGGCAGATGGAAGGCTGGGAGTTAGTCCCGCTCATGTGCTCGCTGGAAATTCCGGTGGAAGGCAGCCTACCCAAATGCGTCCGGCTGATGGTGACGGTCAATACGGAGAAGAGCCAGGCGGAGATCAAGCATGTATTTCAGAGGGAGGCCAAAAGGCTCCGTCCCGATTTGTCCAAATTGACAAACGCATAACAGAGGTAGTATAGTTGGTATTAACGTAAAAGGTGTAAGTATTGGTTTGAGAGCAGAGTAGAGATCAGTTGAGTTCAGTTGAGATGAGATGAGTGAGCGTTTCGCTCGAAGAGAGAATATGCGTTTTTGCGGCACGGTTTTAAAGGGGGAGCCATGGTTTCTTCGTGTTTTTTAGTGCTGCTGAAAAGCTGTTTACTTTGGGCTTGACCGATCATCGGCTGAATGACCGCCTCTACTCCATGTAGAGGCTTTTTTGTTTTTTAGAGCAGATGCAAGTCTCAGGTGAGAAGAGGAGAGATGGATATGTACACACCGGAAGTGAAGGAAGTCATCCGGCTGGCGAAGGATTATAACCTGATACCGGTCGTTCGCCATTTGATTGCGGACACGGATACGCCGATTCGCGTGTTTCAGCATTTTTATGAGGAGAATCGGGCGTTTTTGCTAGAGAGTGTTGAGGGTGGCGTCAAATGGGCGCGATACTCCTTCATCGGCACGGACCCTTTTATGATGATCCGGGCCAAGAACGGCGTGACACAGATTGAGGGCCCGGAGGGCCTGAGCACGTCGATGGAGAAGCCGGTGGACGTATTGAAGGCTTATCTCCGTGATTACAAGAGTCCGTCGCTGCCGGATCTGCCGCGCTTCACGGGAGGAGCGGTCGGATTTTTCGGATACGACCTGCTGCAGTATTATGAGAAGCTGCCGAAGCACCGGGAGGACGACCTGCAAATGAACGACATCCAGTTTATGTTCTGCGACCAGGTCATCGTCTTTGATCATTTTAAACAGCAGCTTAAAATCATCGCCAATGTTCATGTCCCCCCGCACGGCACGGATAGCGAGATTATTCAAGCTTACGAAGCGGCTTGCGCCAAAATTGATGCCACGATCGAACGTTTGAAGCGTCCTTTGCCCGCCATGTCCATGACGAATCGGGCGATACCGGACGAAGTCGATTTGGGCGAAGTGAAGTCCAACCTGACGAAGGAGCAGTTTATTTCAAATGTGAATCGGGCGAAGGAATATATTCGTGCCGGAGATATTTTTCAAGTGGTGCTTTCCCAACGGTTTGAGATTGAAACGGACGTATCTCCGCTTCATGTTTACCGCATCCTGCGGACAATGAATCCGTCTCCGTATATGTATTGTCTCAAAATGGACGACGAAGTCATTGTCGGCACTTCTCCGGAGCTTCTTGTCCGGGTCGAGGATGAGAGAGTGGAGACCCGTCCTATTGCGGGAACCCGTCCCCGCGGGCGGACGCCGGAAGAGGATCTACTGCTGGAGAAGGAGTTGCTGGCCGATGAAAAGGAGCGGGCGGAGCATTTGATGCTCGTCGACCTGGGACGCAACGATATCGGCCGCGTAGCGGAATTCGGGACAGTCAAATGCGACACGTTCATGGAAATCGAACGGTATTCTCATGTCATGCACATCGTTTCCAACGTTTCCGGCCAGTTGGCCGCCGACAAGGATTTCTACGATGCGTTCATTTCCTGCCTGCCGGCGGGCACCGTGTCGGGGGCTCCGAAACTGAGAGCGATGGAGATCATCGCGGAACTGGAAAACGAAGCGCGCGGTGCATATGCGGGAGCGATCGGATATCTTGGCTTCTCCGGCAATCTTGATACGTGCATCACGATTCGGACGATCATCTTCAAAAACGGCAAAGCTTATGCACAAGCGGGAGCGGGCATCGTATGGGATTCGATTCCGGAGAACGAGTACGAGGAAACGGTGAATAAAGCCAAACCGCTGCTGAAGTCGATCCGGACAGCCGAGGCGGCATTCGCAACCAAGTCGAGCGAATATGTGCCGATCAACCACGATTATTATCAATAAGCATAATGGGGATGACCCATCATGGGGAGGCGAGTACGTTGGACCAACAGCAATTGACTGTACAGCAAGCGATTCATAAAATTGTCGGACAATCGAACTTGACACGGGCGGAGGCGCGGGATGTCATGTCTCACATCATGGAAGGAGGGGCCACACCGACGCAGATCGGAGCCATGCTTACCGGACTTCGCATGAAAGGCGAGACGATTGAGGAAATCACCGGATTCGCCGAGACCATGCGCGCCAAAGCCAATCGTGTACAAACGAGACGGGAGAATTTATTGGATACGTGCGGAACCGGAGGAGACGGAGCCGACACCTTTAATATCTCTACGACGGCGGCGATTGTAGCCGCGGCGGGGGGCGTCCGGGTGGCGAAGCATGGAAACCGGGCGATGTCGAGCAAAAGCGGCAGTGCGGATGTGCTCGAAGCACTCGGAGTCAACATCCAGTTAAACGAGACCCAGGCGGCTCGCTGCCTTGAGGAGGTCGGCATTTGCTTCATGTTCGCGCAGCTGTATCATCAATCGATGAAGCATGTGGCTGCATCCAGAAGAGAGCTTGGCTTCCGCACGGTGTTCAACCTGCTTGGACCGCTCACGAATCCGGCGGGTGCTGACCGGCAGGTACTGGGTGTGTTTGATCGCGGCAAGACAGAAACGATCGCTCATGTGATGCTGGCCCTGGGCGTGAAACGCTCCTTGGTGGTCGCCAGCCTGGACGGGCTTGACGAGATCAGCATTTCGGATGCGACCCAGGTGACGGAGCTGAAGGACGGCGGCATCCGTACGTTTGAAATCACTCCGGAAGAGCTGGGGCTGAAGGTATACAGCCTCAAGGACGTCGTGGGCGGGGACGCAGCGGTGAATGCGGAGATCATCCGCGGCGTCTTTTCCGGCGCGCCGGGTGCCTGCAGGGATGTTGTGCTGGCCAACGCCGGCGCATGCTTCTATGTGACCGGCTTCAGCGAAACGCTGCCGGAAGGCGTGAAGCTGGCGGCTCAAGTCATCGATTCCGGCAAAGCGAAGGAAAAGCTGGAGCAGTTAGTCCAATATACGGGAGAAGTGAGCCATGTTTCTTGATCGTATTGTCATGACCAAAAAACGGGAAGTTGAACAGCTGAAAGAGAGCATCAACATAGCCGCAATGGAGAAGCGCATTGCCGGGCTTCCCGATTGCCTCGGATTTGAGCGGGCGCTGAGCTCCGGACGCAAACGTTCCATGGGGCTGATTGCGGAGGTAAAAAAAGCATCCCCGTCCAAAGGATTGATTCGCGATGATTTCGAGCCTGTCCGGCTGGCGAAGGCTTACGAGCAGGCCGGGACGGATTGCATCTCGGTTTTGACCGACGTTCAGTACTTTCAGGGCGCTAACGATTACTTAACCAGGGTACGTGAAGCCGTGCAGGTGCCTTTATTGCGTAAAGATTTTACGATCGACCCTCATCAAATCTATGAAGCGCGCTGCATCGGCGCCGATGCGATTCTGCTGATCGCCGCTATACTGACGACGAAGCAAATGAAAGAATTCCATACGATTGCCAAAGATCTCGGGATGGATGTTCTGATCGAGGTTCATGACCGGGAAGAGCTGGAGCGTGTGCTGGAGCTCAACCCGACGATGATCGGGATCAACAACCGCAATCTCAAAACCTTCGTCACCGATCTGGCAACGACGGAGGAGCTGGTAAAGCATATTCCTAAAGGGGTTACCGTCGTTAGCGAGAGCGGTATATCCAAGCCGGAGGAAATCGATTGGCTGCTTTCGGCCGGTGCCCATGCGGTGCTGGTGGGCGAGCATTTTATGCGCCAGCCGGATGTATCTGCTGCGGTTCACGGATTGCTGGGAGCTTACGCCGATGCAGAAGCGGTCAAGGAGTGAAGTATCCGATGGTCAGCGTTAAAATATGCGGGCTGCAAACAGAGGAAATGGCAAAGCAGGTTGCCGGTCTGCCCGTTGATTATATCGGCTTTGTATTCGCAAGAAGCAAACGTCAGGTCACTCCGGGCCAAGCCGCAGCGATGCTCCGCGCGATCCGGACGGCGGAGCACCGGCCGCAGGCCGTGGGTGTCTTTGTCAATCCGGGCCTGGATGAGCTGGAAGCCGTGCTCCGCGAGGCGGCGCTTGACGTTGTTCAGCTTCACGGCCAGGAGAGCCCGGAGTTTTGCCGATCCGTGAAAAAATGGTTTCCGGGCGTCAAAGTGTTTAAAGTGATGGCGATTTCCGCGGCCATGTCATCGGAGAATGCAACAGCGTCCGTCCGCGGCAGCCTGGAGCCTTATCGCGGTTTGGTAGACGGCATGCTGCTGGATACATTCGACCCGATGTACGGCGGCGGATCCGGCAAGACCTTTGCCTGGGAAACGATTCCTCCCTATCAGCAATGGTGCCGTGAAGCGGGTATTCCTCTTCTGGTGGCCGGCGGACTTCAGCCTGACAATGTACGGGGGCTGATCGATCGCTACGCTCCTGACGGTGTGGATGTGTCCAGCGGCGTAGAGGTCGACGGAGTAAAAGATATCGGAAAAATTACGACTTTTGTCGAAAGGGTGAAATCGATTGTTTAACGGACCGGATGAGTATGGCCGATTCGGCAAATTCGGCGGGCGGTATGTGCCGGAAACGCTGATGAACGCATTGATCGAGCTGGAGGAAGCTTTTAAGAAGTATGCCAAAGACGAGAAATTTCAGGAAGAGCTGAATTATTGGCTTCATCGTTATTCCGGACGGCCGACCTCGCTTTATTATGCCGGGCGTCTGACGGAGCATTTGGGCGGCGCGAAGATCTACCTGAAGCGGGAGGATTTAAACCACACCGGGGCGCACAAAATCAATAATGCGCTCGGTCAGGGGCTTTTGGCCAAATGGATGGGCAAAACCAAAATTATCGCCGAAACCGGCGCTGGCCAGCATGGCGTGGCGACAGCTACGGTTGCCGCCCTGATGGGATTTGAGTGCAAGGTGTTTATGGGTGAAGAAGATATGAAGCGCCAGCAGCTGAACGTATTCCGGATGAATCTGCTTGGCACGGAAGTCGTGCCGGTCACCTCGGGCACGAGAACATTGAAGGATGCGTGCAATGAGACCCTTCGCTATTGGGTCAGCCATGTAGACGATACCTTCTATATCCTTGGTTCGGCAACAGGACCGCACCCATACCCGATGATGGTCCGCGACTTCCAGCGCATTATCGGCGATGAAGCGCGCAAGCAGATTCTTGAGCGGGAAGGCCGGCTGCCGGATACGGTCATTGCTGCCGTAGGCGGCGGGAGCAATGCGATCGGCATGTTTTATCCTTTCCTGAATGACGAGAGCGTCCGGTTAATCGGCGTTGAAGCGGCAGGGCGCGGTGTGGAGACCGATAAACACGCCGCCACGATGACCAAAGGAAGCAAGGGCGTATTCCAGGGCTCCTACAGCTATCTTCTGCAGGATGAGTACGGACAAGTGCAGGAGGCTCATTCCATCTCCGCCGGCCTTGATTATCCGGGGATCGGACCGGAGCATTCGTATCTGAAGGACACCGGGCGTGCCGAATATATCCCGATTACCGACCGGGAAGCGCTCGATGCGCTGCAGCTGCTCAGCCGCAAGGAAGGCATCATACCGGCGCTGGAGAGCGCCCATGCGATAGCCGAGACGATTAAGCGGGCTCCGGCCTTGGGCAAAGATCAAATTATTGTTGTCAGTCTCTCCGGGCGCGGAGATAAAGACGTCGAAGCCATCATGAGTTATTTAGGAGGAAATGCCGATGAATCGCATTGACCGGAAGTTTGCCGAACTGCGGGAGCAACAAAAACCGGCCTTTATTCCTTTCCTGACGATCGGGGATCCGGACGTGCGGACCTCGATTGATGTGATCAAGGAGCTTGAAAAAGCGGGAGCGGCTATGGTGGAATTAGGCGTACCTTACTCGGATCCTCTTGCCGACGGTCCCGTCATTCAACGTTCTTCCATGAGGGCCTTGAAAGCGAACCGCATCACCATCCTGGATTGCATCTACGCTGCCAAACAAGCGCGCAGCGAGGGGTGCGAATTGCCGTTTATATTGTTCACTTATTTCAATCCTGTACTTCAAACGGGGCTTGACCGGATTTTTTCACTTCTTCAGGAAAGCGACATCAGCGGTCTGATCATTCCGGATTTGCCTATGGAGGAGGATGAAGAGGTCCGGGCGTTAGCCAAGAAGCACGGGATTCATTTGATTCCGCTAGTAGCTCCGACCTCCAGGGAGCGGGTGCAGAAAATCGCCTCGCGGGCAAGCGGTTTTGTGTACTGTGTATCTTCGCTTGGCGTGACGGGGACGCGGACGGAGTTTCACAGCGGCGTGGATGAGTTCCTGCAAACGGTAAAAGCCTCGACGAATCTTCCCATTGCGATCGGCTTCGGTATTTCCACCCCAGAGCAGTATGCCCGATTTGCCAAGACCTGTGACGGCATTGTCGTGGGCAGCGCCTTGGTGAAAAAAGTGGAAGAAGCGCTGCCGCTGCTGACACAAGATGTAACAAAATCACAAGGCCTCTTGCAAATTAATGAATTTGTGCGAAAATTGATGGGTAACTGATTTCATATTTCTGCTCATCAATCTTATAACGAGGTGACTACCGAAGTGCAGCCTAAACAAAATATTTTACATCTTCCGGTGTATCAACCGGGAAAACCGATCAGCGAAGTCAAGCGGGAGCTGGGGCTTACTGATGTCATCAAGCTGGCCTCCAACGAGAACCCGTTCGGATGCTCTCCGAAAGCGAAAGAAGCCATTGTTTCATTGCTCGATCAAGTCAGCATATATCCGGACGGCGGAGCCGTAGACCTGACGCATGCAGTAGCTGAGCACTACGGCGTAAAGCCGAATCAAATCATATTCGGCGCCGGCTCGGACGAGGTGATTCTGATGATCGCGCGCGCTTTTTTAACGCCGAATGATGAAACGATATCCGCGTTTCCGACGTTCCCCCAGTACAAGCATAACGCGGAAATCGAAGGGGCTACCTTTATCGAAGTTCCCGTGGATGAAAACGGAAAGCACGATCTGAAGGCCATGCTCGCCAAAGTAAACGAACGTACCAAGATCGTTTGGATCTGCAACCCGAACAATCCGACGGGCACCATGTTAAGCGAACGGGAAATCGTATCCTTCATTGAATCCGTTCCAAATCATGTCATGGTCGTTCTCGACGAAGCCTATGCCGAGTACACCGTCAACGAAGAGTATCCGGACAGCATTTCGCTGCTGAATAAATACAAAAATATTGTGGTGCTGCGCACGTTCTCCAAAATATACGGATTGGCCTCCCTGCGCATCGGCTTTGGCATTGGACATCCGGATGTGGTTCGTTCGATTAACCAGGTGCGTGAGCCTTTCAATACCACGAGCTTTGCACAGAAGGCGGGGCTTGCCGCATTGCAGGATCACGAGTTTATCCGCACGTGCCGTGAGGCAAACGCCGCCGGTATCCGGCAAGTGACAGCGGAATTGGATAAGCTGGGCCTGCCGTATTTTGAGGCTCATGGGAATTTTATCATGATCGATGTGAAGCGTCCGGGTCAAGCGGTATTTCAGGGCTTGCTTCAGAGAGGCATCATTGTTCGTCATGACCCGGGCTGGGGCTATCCGACCAAGATCCGCGTAACGGTAGGCAGCGAGGAGCAAAACCGTAAATTCCTTGAGGCGCTGGAGCAAGTATTGAGCGAAGTGGCGGTTTCATGACCAAAATTGCAATATACGGCGTAGGGCTGATCGGTGGATCGCTCGCCCTGTGCTTCAAAGGAAAACCGGGGTTGACGGTCGTCGGTCATTCCGGCAATCCGAGTTCCGTAGAAAAGTATTTGAAACGTGAAGTGGTCGATTATGCTACCACTTCCTTCGAGGAAGCCGCAGAAGGCGCGGATTTTATTTTTCTGTGCGTTCCTGTAGGGAATTTGGAAGAGTACTTGACCAGGCTGTCCAAGCTTCCTCTAAAGCCGGGCTGTGTCATCACCGATGTGGGCAGCACGAAAGCGTCTGTGGCGGAATATGCGTCAAGGCTGAACCTGCAAGGCGTATCCTTTATCGGAGGCCACCCTATGGCCGGCAAGGAAAAGTCCGGGGTCGAAGCGGCAACCTCTCGGTTGTTCGAGAATGCGTTCTACGTTTTGACACCGGACAAGGATACCCCCGAAGAGGCATACACCCGCTTGACCGACCTGCTCCAATGGACCCGGGCGCACATTGTGAAGGTGGATGCCAGGCTTCACGATGAAATCGTAGGTGCTATCAGTCATCTGCCGCATATTATTGCCGTTGCTCTCGTGAATCAGGTGGCGCGCTACAATGAATCGAACGAGCTTTATCAGAATTTGGCCGCGGGCGGTTTCCGCGACATTACCCGGATTGCTTCCAGTGATCCGATCATATGGCGGGATATTCTGATCAGCAACAAAACCGTGATGCTGAATTTGCTCAAGGATTGGAATGAAGAAGTCGGAAGATTCATCAAGCTGCTGGAGACCGGCAACGGCGAAGGGATCGAGCAGGAGTTTCATAAGGCAAACCAATTCCGCGGAGGTTTGCCGGAACGCCGCAAGGGAGTCATCCACTCCTTTTACGATATTTATGTCGATGTTCCGGATCACCCGGGCGTCATCGGTCAAATTACCATGCTGCTCGGCAGCCATCGTGTGAACTTGAGCAACATTCAGATTATCGAAAGCAGGGAAGACGTTCCAGGCGTTTTGAGATTATCGTTCCGGGAGGAATACGATATGGATAAAGCGCTGGAGCTGCTGAAAAAAGATTACACGGTTCACGTGTAATCTTTTTTTTAAAACTGGCAGGAAACGTTTTCAAAAAAACGTTGACTTTTTGTAAACGGATACATATAATAAAAGTACAGTATGGTTTCTCTCCACTCCTATCCGAATAATGGCACAATGTGCAACCGCCTGATGATTCAGGCGGTCTTTTTTTTGTAATTTTCACGAGTTGGCGGACATGTTCATGTTGTAAGCTTCTCCAGCATATCTTATTTTGATAAACTAATCGTAGTATATATTGTACATCTTTATCGGGGAGACCCTATGAAGTTGTCGATAAAGAAGGAATTTTGGCCTTATACCACGAATAGTATAGCATCTAAGAGCAGCAAAGTATCATTTTCATTTTTTTTTCGAAACTACCGCAACTTTTATACTCCCCCTACAGTACAAACAAGTAGTATCGCTGGGAGTAAGCAGGAATCACAAGGAGGGTCGAATTGCATGACCGATTCCCAGTTGATCAGAGAAATCAAGGACGGCAACGTCCAGCTATATGATGAATTAATGCGCCGCTACGAACGTAAGATTTTGGCATTCATCTTTCACATGCTGAAAAGCTCGCAGATGGAATCTCTGGCGGAAGACCTTTGCAACGAAACGTTCTATAAGGCTTATAAAAGCCTTCATTCGTTTCGTGAGGTCGAGGCGACCTTCTCCACTTGGCTGTATACCATCGCGCGCAATACGGTGTTAAGCGAGCTGCGCAAACATAAAAATATAAAGGTTTCCTTGGAGCAAAGCGGATATACGCCTCAAACTTCTTTGGACACGCTCCCGGAACAAACCGTTCTGCGGAACGAGAGAGTTTCTATGGTAAGGGATGCCATAAATAATCTGCCTGAGAAGCAGCGATCCGCACTAATATTGCGTGAATACGACCAGCTTGACTACCAGGAGATTGCCAATATTCTCGGGCAGACGGTAAGCTCGGTCAAATCTTTGTTATTCAGGGCAAGGGCTAGCGTAAAGCTTCAGTTGGAACCATACTTTCTTGAACCGATATTTGAGGAGTATGAGGGGATGAATCGAAGATGAAATGCGAAGACATACATGAATGGTTCGGCGTCTATTGGGATTTGCCGGAGCACGATTTAATAAGGCAGGCGGTGGATGAACATATCAAGCATTGCAAGGCTTGTGAGGAAGAGTTCGAGATCTGGCAGGAAAGCACGCAACTGATTCGTTCTACCGCCAATGATGAGCCTGTCGTGTCATTGGAAAAGTCGGTTTCCTCCAGTGTGATGAAGCGGATATACGAGGATGAGTCTTGGCGAATTCCGGCCCACGACCGGCTGCATCCATTCTCATACAAATTCCGCCGCAACCTTACGGCGGTCATCTCCTTTTGTATTGCGCTGTTCGTCTTCACTTTTTTCTTTTCTCTATCTCATGAGATGAGCATAGATGCTGCTCCTCCTCTTGCTCAAGAGTCCAGCGTATTCGGCCGGTTGGGGGACCCGGTTGTGGTGGCGGCTAGCGGCGGGGGGGAATCGTTGAATGTCCACGCCATGCCAACGGCGGTAGCCAGTCTGAAAGGATTTAACGAGCCGTTCATGTATCGTGTCGGACCGATTCAGACGGTGAATGATTATATGTTGTTCGTCTCGTTGTTCGGTTTGACCTGTACTTTACTGATTATGAACTGGTTGACACGCACCAAAATCTAGCGGACTTCGGACTGGCACTACCGTCCCCCGAGGGCCGTTTCTTTTTTTGACTGAGCTTTTAGAAGGGATGTTGAAGACAGGATGACTGTACTTGGATTCGTAAGGCATGGAACGACAGAGTGGAATCTGGCGGGTCGTATGCAGGGTCAAATGGATACGCCTTTGGCCGAGGTCGGTCGGATACAGGCGCGCTTGTTGGCCGAAAGGCTGCAGGGAGAAGACTGGGACGCGATTATCTCGAGCGATTTGATCAGGGCACGGGAGACGGCGCAGCTGATAGCGGACATTACAGGCTCGCCTTTTATAGGGGTAGATTCGAGATTGCGCGAGAGAGCTTTCGGCCAACTGGAAGGGACGACGACGGAGGATCGCCTTTTAAGATGGGGGGAGAATTGGCGCGAGCTGGATTTGGGCCTTGAAAGTGATGAAGCGCTTCTGGCGCGTTGGCGGTCATTTCTTTTGGATATGGAGCGGGATCATTGGGGGAAACGGATTCTGATCGTCAGCCACGGGGGATATATCGCACCTGTTCTTGCTTCTTTCTTGGGTCAGCCCATAGAGGAGCATTTAAAAAATACGTCTCTGACCGTCATCGAACGTGTAGAAGAAAGCTGGCATTGCCGGCTCTTAAACTGTACCTCTCACTTGGTGAAGCTGGAGCAGGAGCAAGGTCAAAGTATTTGAAACCAACGGGTTCTTATGCAAAGCAAGATGCTGCATGGGAATCCGCTTTTTTTTTGCAATTTTTTTCATATCGCGTTTAAAACCGGAACATTTTCCTATAATGGGTATTAAGAAGTTCTGGAGGGACAGACGCATGAATCTAGCCGACATGTTAAGCTATGCGGATATCCATGAGCTGAGCCGCATCGCCGTTACGTATCATTGCGAGTGCAACGGCCATTCGAAAAATGAGCTCATCCAGTCGATCTTGTGTGCGGTAGGACGGCGGGAGGTTTTCGATACTCAGGTTGAAGCCTTATCGATCGAAGACATCCGTTTTCTCAACTCGCTCTTGTTTGACCAGCGCGGGTCATTCAGCTTGGAGGAGCTGATTGCCCGGGTGCAGCAAAGCCGATTTACGAAGGATGACGAGAACACGGCTTGGAATCCGCGCGAAATGATTTCACGCTTCAAGCAAAGGGGATGGTTGTTCAGCGGATATTCCCATCAAACGCGATACTTGTTTCAATTGCCCGCCGATTTAAAAAGCAGATTCATTCTCGTACTGGCCAGGCAATTTCAGCAAAAGCTTCAAACGACCGAAGAGCCGCCCGTCTACCGGGACGAGCAAAGATTTCTGGCGGAGGACATCTGGAGCTTTCTTCATTTTCTCCGGAGTCAGGAAGTCATTCTTACTGCTGAGAATGTCATGTACAAACGCAATCTCCAGCAGATTCTGGAACGCTTGGCGGTCAGGGAAGACCCTGTGGGCAAAACCGCATGGAGATTCGGCTACGGCAGAATGTTCCGTGAGTATCCCAATCGGTTTTCTTTTATTTACGATTACTGCTACTACAACGATTTGATTACGGAACACAACCAGGTGCTGGCACTCACAAGCAAAGGCGAAGCGAAGGTGGACGAAGGCCAAAAAGACGACCCGTTCCAAATTTACCGTTTCTGGTTAAGGCTGTATAAAGGCCCTATTCCCAACCTTCAATCGTTGGTCCATTGGTTAAGCCGTTTAGGCAAATCATGGGTTACCTATCATTCGCTAAGAGAGGTGTTGACTCCATTGATTCGGCCTTACTACTACGATACGGCCGATTCGATCCTGGACCAGCGGATTATCCAGATGATGATGCATCTTGGACTTTTGAGGATAGGCGAGGACGAAAGGTGGGGACGCGTCGTTCAGGTCACTAAGCTGGGCAGTCACATTATTGAAGGAACGTATGTGCCCGACGAAGAAAAGATTACCATTGATGTTTGACAATTGACAATCTTTGAAGGTCTTGCTACAATCACTCCAAAAATCGAGGCTGCTGTATCGCGGCGGAGTATCCGGCCTTCACAGCGCCCTATCCAAGGAGTGTAACGGTTCATGCTGCACAGTTATAACGGTATTCTGCCCCAGATTCATCCAACGGTGTTTCTGGCGCCCGGTGTACAAATTATCGGTGATGTTATTATCGAAGAAGGGGCGAGCATCTGGTACAACACCGTGCTTCGGGGAGATTTGGCCCCCATTCGGATCGGAAAGCGAAGCAACATTCAAGACGGCTGCATCGGCCATGTGAATACCAATCAGCCCTTGATCATCGAAGATGAAGTGTCCGTAGGACACGGTGCCATCATTCACGGATGCCATGTAGGCAAAGGCACATTAATCGGGATGGGGGCGATTGTACTTAACGGCGCTTCCGTCGGTGAATATGCTTTAATAGGGGCAGGAACGCTTGTGACCGAGAACAAAATAATCCCCTCGTACACGCTTTCTCTCGGATCGCCGTCAAAAGTGGTTCGGGAGCTGCAAGAGAAGGATCTGGAGCGGATGAAGCGGACGATGGAGAGCTATTGCGTCAGAGGTTCTGAGTATCTGAGGGGCAGCCTTAAGCAGTAAGTGGTGTAAATGGATGATTATGACCCGGTTTGGAGGTAGGTTCTTATGGGCAAAATGAACGTGACAAACGACATGATGCTGAGTTTGTTTGCAGAAATGTTGCTTGACGAAGCGCTGCGTAAATACAAAGAGGAAATATTATACGAAGAAATAGATCAGGCATTGGCTAATGGTGACGAACAATCCTTTATTGCCCTAACGACCGAACTGAATACACTGAGAGACTTGGGTGAATGAATCCGGAATAAATAGAGCTAGCGCCAATGATGACATTTCTTTGAAAGACATATGAAGATAGTTCATATGTCTTTTTTTCTGTGCTAAAGTGATACAGGGAAAGAAGGTGAAATCATTGAAATTTAGCGACATTGAGGAGCAGACATGGGACGAGCTCCGTCCGTATCTGGATACGGCGGTACTGCCGGTTACGGGATTAAACGGAGGGGAGACGCCTTGGGAGGCCACCAGGGAACTGGAATATTTACGCGATGCGCTCGACTTGATTGAGATTCCGTTCAAAGGCCGTATCGTAACGTATCCCGCCATGCATTTTGCAAGCGCCACAAGGCAGGAGTCTGGCAGCTTGCTGCTGGACCAGGTCTGTGAAGGCCTCAAGAAAACCGGCTTTCGGTTCGTTGTTATCGTAACGGCCAAGTCTGAACCCGAGTTTGGGGAAGGGTTCCTTGAAACGAAACATGCCGATTTGGTTCTGCGTTTTACGCCGGAGGAACTCAGAGTTTCCGGCAGCGAATTGAAGCGCCAAGCGGCGGAATTGATGGCAAACCTGTGGAATGGAAGTCTGACCTAATGACGCATGTATGATTCATGGAAATGTTGAGAATTCTATGTAACAGCCTGGCACATTACCCAACATCGCCAGTTGTGACAATTTCGTTACATGTAGCTTCGACACTTCAGATTACACCTAGGAATAAGCAGACTCCATTCTTGACGCCCATTGAGGTGTAGGCTATTATTAGTAATGTCCTAGTGTATGGTGTAAAGTTATGTCGAACGACTGATATATGTTGCAAAAAGGGGGTAGAACGAGAATGAACGATCACACGAATCAAGAGACGCAGCATCACGGCGATAAACCAGTCAAACGTCGTGAAATGTCCAGACGCCAGTTTCTTTCTTACACCCTCGGTGGAGCAGGAGCATTCATGGGCGCAGGGATGCTGGTTCCGATGGTTCGCTTTGCAGTGGATCCGGTTCTTCAGCCTAAGTCGCAAGCTGAATGGGTAAAGGTTGTGGAAGAGTCCAAAGTTACGAACGAGCCGAAATCCTTCAAGTTCCAAGTGCATCAAGTGGACGGCTGGTACGAAAGCAGTCCTGAACTCGAAGCATGGATTGCAAAAGGTCCGGACGGCAAAATCTTTGCCCTGAACCCGACATGCAAGCACTTGGGCTGTACGGTAAACTGGAATGGCAGTCCGCAATTCCAGAACCAGTATTATTGTCCTTGTCACGGTGCGCATTACACAATTGACGGAAAAGCATTAGCCGTAGCGCCACTGCCGCTCGACGAATATGAAGTGAAGATCGAGAACGGTTTTGTGTATGTTGGTCAGCTCGGACCTAATAAACGGGTGTAATAAGGAGGCGTAGCATCAGATGTTTAAAGCGGTTTATAACTGGATCGATGAACGCCTGGATATCACGCCGATGTGGAGAGACGTAGCGGACCACGAGGTGCCGGAGCACGTTAACCCGGCTCATCACTTCTCCGCTTTTGTATACTGTTTCGGCGGCTTGACGTTCTTTATCACAGTTATACAAATTCTGTCGGGCATGTTCCTGACCATGTATTATGTGCCGGATATCATCAACGCTTATGCAAGCGTAGACTATCTGCAGCATAAGGTGGCTTTTGGCGTGATAGTACGCGGGATGCACCATTGGGGCGCCAGTCTCGTTATTGTCATGATGTTCCTACATACGCTTCGCGTGTTCTTTACTGGATCCTATAAGGCTCCCCGGGAAATGAACTGGGTTGTCGGGATGCTGATATTCTTTGTCATGCTGGGTCTTGGTTTGACGGGATATTTGCTGCCTTGGGACAATAAAGCTTACTTCGCAACAAGCGTTACGCTTAAAATTGTTGAATCCGCACCGTATATCGGTCCATATTTAAAAACCCTCCTGCAAGGCGGGGAAATCGTAGGGGCGCAAACGTTAACGAGATTCTTTGCATTGCACGTGTTCTTCCTTCCGGGCGCATTATTGGCTCTGCTTGCAGGACACTTCTTCATGATTCGCAAGCAAGGTATTTCCGGGCCGCTATAAGATTTCCGTAAAATTTGCAGCTTACGGTTTTCTACCAAGAAAACGAGAAGGAGGAGCGTTCCGTGGCTCATGGTCATAAATCGGACGAGAAAATCGTTTACGTTGGGGATTCACGCGTTCGAGTAAAATCGACGAAATTGACTCCGCAAGATTTTTCTGCTTACCCTGGAAAATCGGAAGTATTTGTTCCGAACTTCCTTTTGAAAGAATGGATGGTCGGCGTTGTCGTGCTGGTTGGTATTTTGGCTCTGACCGTGTCTCATGCGGCTCCGCTCGGCTATCCTGCTGATCCGACGAATACACAGTTCATTCCGATGCCGGACTGGTACTTCCTGTTCATGTATCAGCTTCTCAAATACCCGTATACTTCGGAAAATTTCGTGGTGCTGGGTACCGTTGGTGTTCCGGGTATCGCGTTCGGTGCTTTGCTGTTGGCTCCGTTTCTGGATACGGGCAAGGAAAGACGCTTTTACAAGCGGCCGATCGCATCCGCTTTAATGTTTTTGAGCTTGATCGCTTGCACCTATTTGACGGTCGTGTCCTGGAGCCACTATCAGGCAGAGCTCAAGGAGAAAAATATTATTCCGGAGCATATCAAACGTGAAGAAGAAATGCACGCCAACAAAGGCACATCAGGCGGCGCAGGCGGGGGCGGAGCGAAGCCGCCCGCACAGCAAGCCGCTGCAATTGTAGCTCCTGATGATCCGGCAGCGCAAATTTATGCGAAGTCGACTTGCCTTTCCTGTCATGGCGGGGACTTGAAGGGAATGCCTTCGGCCAAAATCCCGGCGCTTCGCGGAGTGGGAGACCTTCACTCCAAGGATGAGATTTTGGGAATTATCCATAACGGTATTGGTCAGATGCCTGGACAATATGATGCCAACATTGGCAAAGGTCTGACACCGGCCGAAATCGAACAGCTTGCGGATTGGCTCTCCAGACAGAAAAAACAATAACAAGATAAAACCTGACCGCTAATGCGGTCAGGTTTTTTTAGAAAGAAGAGGAGGAGTCATTGTTGTCAATCAGGGGCTGGACTTACTTTTTCTCACGCGAGTTTCTGGGCAGCCGGCAGATGCTGTGGACCTTGTTTTGGGTGAACTTCCTTGGTACGATTTACGGATACATATGGTATGGCAATCAATTAAAGTTCACCGCAGAAAACATGTCTCCGCTTTATCTTCCCTTTGTCCCGGACAGCCCTACGGCCAGTTTGTTTTTCACTTGGTTTCTGCTGATTTTGCTGCTGAGAAGAGCGAACGATAAAGATACCGGACGGAAGCCGTCTGGCGGATTACGAAGTTTTGTAGAGGCTTTTGCCGTTATTACTTCATTTAAATACGGGATATGGGCAGTAGCCATGATCATGGCAGGAGCGTACCAAGGGGACCGGCTGGTTTGGCAGGATTGGATGCTGACGTTTTCACATCTGGGGATGGCGATGGAAGTATTGCTGTACTACCGTTTTTACCGTTTCCGATGGATGGCGGTTCTTTTCGCAGCCTGCTGGGTGCTTCTGAACGACATCATGGATTACGCCGTCGGCATTTATCCATGGCTCCCGGAGGTGCTGGAGGATGATCTGACTCCGATCGCCTCTTTTACGATGTTGTTAAGCTGGGCCAGCATTGCCGTGGCTTTGCTTCTCTGGAGATGGAGGGTACGGAAGGAACGGAAGGAGACCGGTACAAAATCGGTCTAAATTTGGACATCCTCCCATACGATGTTTTTAGGAGGGGATGTACCAATGTTCGGAGCTTACAACGTGAAGCGGCTCGGTCTGATCATAACGGCGCTGCTCGTTGCTGCTTTGCTCGGCGGCTGCAGCGGGAATGACAAGGACAAAAATGAGGCGGAGGCGCCAAAGCCTTCCCAGGAGCAGCTTCAGAAGGCCGATCTGTTGAACCGTACTGCCGATGATATGTATCAAAAACTGCTGCAGGGAGAGGTAGAGGATAGCCGAATCGTATTGCAGCAGCTGACAGACCAAATATCTCAAATTCGTTATGAGGGATTGACTTCGGCTGAAGGAATGACCGCTCTGACCCAAACCGTTACCGATGCACAGCGCATTTTTGGTTTGGCCAAGGTTCAGCCTGAAGATCGGCAAATCGCCGCGGCAAAGGTTCGGCTGGCGGCCGATGCGCTAACACACCCCACCCAGCCGTTATGGCTTCAATATTACGACCGTCTTCAGGATGACGTTACCGGTGTGGAACAAGCGGCTAAAAGCCAAAGACAGTCGGATTTACAATCGGCTTCCTCCCGGTTAGAGCATAATTACAGCATTGTGCAGCCCAGCCTGGTTATTGGACGGATGCCCTCCGATGTGGAGAAAATGGATTCGCTTGTCGCGTTCGTCCGGTCACAGTCCCTGCTTCAGGGCGAACCGTTCGATGACGTGCTCAATGCCGTCCCTGCCATGCGGCAAATGCTGGACAAACTGTTTATGAGACAGGCAACAACAGCCTATCTGCCTTATCCGGAGCCGCAGAATCCGATTCTGTGGACGCTGACGTTCGGGTTGATCATTTTGAGTTCACTTGCTTTTGCCGGGTGGCGGCTCTCCAAAAAGAACGACGGTCTTGTGCCGGTTCGCCGCAGCAATGACGATACGCGTTAGTTCAATATGGACTTATTTAGGCTTGAAGCCTTCTCCAACGACATCGTGTACCTCCGTTATGATAATGAATGCGAGAGGATCGATGGAACGGACAAGGTCTTTAAGCCTTTTCATTTCACTGCGGGCCACTACACAGTAAACAATATGCTTCTGCTGTTTGGAATAAGCGCCCACAGCCGGTAATAATGTGGCTCCCCGATCGAGTGATTCCGTAATGGCGGCGGCGACAGCTTCCGACTGGTGGGTAATAATGGTGAAAGCCCTGGCGGCATATGCTCCTTCAATCAGAATGTCGATCATCTTGGAAGCGATGAAAACAACAACAATCGTATACAGGATTTTCTCTTTCGGCAGGAAAAAGAGAGAGGAACCAATCACGATAACGTCCATCGTCAGGATAATCTGCCCTATACGCCAACCTTTCAGTTTATGGATGACCCGGGCCAAAATATCGGTCCCCCCGGTTGTTCCTCCAAAACGGAAGACGATGCCCAGGCCCAATCCCAGTGTAAATCCGGCATAAGCGGTGACCAGAAAGTAATCGTGCTCCGTCCGAAAGGGCACAAGCCAACCGCTGCCGATCAGCCGTTCCATGATCCAGAGAAAAAACGACAAAGAAAGTGTACCTATGATGGTGTATGCCATGGAGGATTTTCCTAATATACGCCAGCCCAAATAAAACAGCGGAACATTCATGCAGAGCGTGGTCAGGGATGGCGGAAAACTGAAAATGTAGTTCAAGAGCAGCGCAAAGCCGGTCAGCCCTCCCTCCATCAGTTCATTCGGAATGACAAAATAATGAAGCCCGAAAGCATATACGGCCGTCCCGATCCAAATCGGGATGATGTTTTTGGCATGGGTGGAAGCTTCAGAAAACCGCATGATTCAACTCCATTCGTTTCAGATGAACATGAAATTCGGTATAATATAACGGTTCCCTTCTTTTTCAAAAAAAATTTGTCATGACGGCGTGTTTTGCGTTAACATGATGATAATGCGCTCTTATGGATAGAGAATGATTTAATGAAGGCAGGTGAACGTTAGGATCATGTCCGATAAATCGTTAAAGGACCTCCAGCAGGAGGTGCATGAATACATATCCCAATTTAAAGAAGGGTATTTCAGTCCCTTGGCCATGATGGCCCGAATGTCGGAAGAGGTTGGGGAGCTGGCCCGGGAAGTGAATCACCGATTCGGGGAGAAGCCGAAAAAAGCTACGGAAGAAGAGAACTCCATCGAGCTCGAACTGGGCGACATTTTGTTTATCACGATTTGCTTTGCCAACTCCCTGGGGATTGACCTTGCCGAGGCACATGACAAAATCATGCATAAGTTTCGCACGCGTGACGCCGATCGGTGGACTCGAGTGGACACTTAACTTCATCTTTGTCATATAGTGTACCATCACCTTATATGCTGCAGACCTCGTCCAGGAGGGAACATGCTTCGGACGGTTTGGAGAGGAGATGGTCATTATGGACGGGGAGAACGCCATAAAAAAAGCATATGAATCGATATTACAGCACGACTTCGAAAGGGCGATTGCATGGTTTGAACGCGCGATTGCCCTGGACCCGCATTGTGCGGCGTATCATTATAAGCTGTCCATCACATTTGCCCGCAGCAATAAGCTCGATAAAGCGATTGGTCATGCGGCGCAGGCCGTTCGGCTTGAGCCGGAGGATGAGCATTATTCGTTTCACCTGCAGCATCTTCAGGCCAGGAAATTGATATTGCATGCTGAAAGGCTGTTCGAGGAGCAGGATGAACGCTTGTGGTTGGCCGTCGCGCTGCTTCAACAGGCTGTGGAGCTTGATCCCCTGGCCATTGAGGCATTCCTTCTGCTGGGTATTGCGTATTATCGCCTTGAGGAATACAGTTCGGCGGTGAAAGCGGTCAAAGAACTTTTGAAGCTGGACCCTCAGCACGCTATAGGCAAAAGACTGCTTAAAGATTATGATTTAAAATGGAAACAATATATGAACAAAGGATGAACTCCAAATCGCAGGAAGAAAGGAACGAAACAACGAAATGACTCGAATTAAAGTTGCTGTGGCCGGTGCAAGCGGCCGTATGGGACGTGAAGTCGTAAAGATGGTGCTTGGCGATCCCGAACTGGAATTAGTGGCGGCGGTTGCACGCTCTACGACAAATATGGATGCAGGAAGACTTGTTGGTCTGGAGCCATGCGGCGTTCAGGTTACGAATGATTTGGAGCTGGCGCTCGTCGAATCAAAGCCGGATGTGCTGGTCGATTTCACGACTCCCCAATCGGCTGTTGTGAACACAAGGCTGGCCATCAAGCACAAAGTTCGCCCTGTAATGGGAACGACGGGCTTTACTCCTGAAGATATAGAGGAGCTGGACAAGCAGTGCAAAGCGGAAGGCATTGGCGGGCTCATCGCGCCTAATTTCTCGATCGGTGCCATTTTGATGATGAAATTTGCCGCTCAAGCAGCGAAATATATGCCTCATGTAGAAATTATCGAGTACCATGGGGATCAGAAGCTGGATGCTCCGTCGGGTACCTCGGTAAAAACCGCTGAATTGATCTCCGAAGTGCGCGAGGAGCTCCGCCAAGGGAATCCGAAAGAGGAAGAGACGATTGAAGGCGCACGCGGCGGTTATTACCAAGGCTTCCGAATTCACAGCGTTCGGCTTCCGGGCATTTTTGCCCAGCAGGAAGTCATTTTTGGCGCCTTCGGTCAAACGCTGAAAATCCGCCATGACTCATACGACCGCGCGGGCTACATGCCCGGGGTGAACGTTGCCGTCAAAAAAGTGATGGAGTATGCGGGCATGGTGTACGGATTTGAGCATTTTATCGATTAATGAATAATGAGGAGGACATGGATCAGGCCGCAAGGTCCGTTCGAGTGTCCTTGTTTGTAGGGAAGCGGCAGAGCAGAAGAGGAGCTGGATGACATGCCTATGAATATTGCACTGATTGCACATGATCGCAAGAAGGATGAAATCGTTAATTTTGTAACGGCTTATGAATCTGTCTTTGAGCAACATCGTCTTTATGCCACGGGAACGACGGGAACACGCATTATGGAGAAAACCAAGCTGAACGTGCACCGTTTTATGTCGGGGCCGCTTGGAGGCGACCAACAGATCGGAGCCATGGTAGCCACCAATGAGATGGATCTGATTATTTTTCTGCGCGATCCGTTGATGGCTCAGCCTCATGAGCCGGATATTATCGCGCTGCTCCGGCTTTGCGACGTGCAGGGAATCCCGTGTGCGACGAATATTGCAACTGCTGAAATACTGGTCAAGGCACTGGATCGGGGAGATTTTGCCTGGAGAGAGCTCGTACATAAATATAAGCCGGGTGTAGACGGATGAAAGAATCGTTGGACTTGCTCATATTCGGCGCTCATCCGGACGATGCTGAAATCGGAATGGGCGGCACCATCGCTAAGCATACGGAGCAAGGGCTCCGTGTCGGTGTTTGTGATTTAACTTCAGCTGAAATGTCTTCCAACGGAAACGTGGAAACCCGACGTAAAGAAGCGGCGGAAGCGGCGGAGCGGCTTGGGCTTGCGATGAGGAGCAATCTGGAGCTCCCGGACCGCGGTCTTTATCTGCTGCCGGAATATGTGGAGCGCATTGTGCTGGAAATTCGCAAATGGAAGCCTCGCGTCGTATTCGCTCCTTATTGGGAGGATCGGCATCCCGATCACATCGCGTGCAGCAAGCTGGTGCAGGAAGCTTTGTTCAATGCGAAGCTTAGGAGGTATATACCGCATGTTCCGGCGCATACGGTTCAGGAGAGCTACTTTTATTTTATTAACGATGTCATTCCGCCGGATGTCATGGTAGACGTAACCGCTGTCTATGAGAAGAAGCGCTCTTCACTGAAAGCCTACCGCTCGCAATTCGAGGCGGCAGGCGCCGGGAATGATTACGTCCATACCCCGCTAAATCAGGGCTACCTGGAGCGGGTAGAGGCCAGGGATCAGCTGCTTGGCCAGCAGCGTTCGGTGCCTTATGCCGAAGGCTTCATCAGCAAACTGCCTTACTTGACGAATTTGTTTTAAGACGTATATCGATTGTGATCGAGGGAGGCGCGCAGGATGGAACGGTTGAAAATCGGAATTACGTGCTATCCTACGTTGGGCGGTTCAGGAGTCGTAGCCACAGAACTCGGAAAGCTGCTTGCGGAGAAAGGGCACCAGGTTCATTTTATAACCCACAGCATGCCGTTCAGGCTGGGAAAATTCCATAAAAATATTTTTTATCATGAAGTGGAAGTCAACGACTATTATGTATTCAAATATCCGCCTTACGATCTTTCGCTCGCGAGCAAATTGGCGCAGGTGGCAAAGCAGGAGGAGCTGGATTTGCTCCATGTGCATTATGCGATCCCTCATGCCGTCTGTGCGCTGCTCGCAAAGCAGATGGTGGGTTCTCACCTCAAGGTGGTCACGACGCTGCATGGGACCGATATTACCGTGCTCGCCGAGGACGAGTCTCTCAGTGATTTGATCCGGTATGCGATCAACCAAAGCGATGCGGTGACGGCGGTTTCCCAGGATTTAATCCGGGAAACGCGCCAGCTGCTCGGGATTGAGAAGCCGATTGATCTGGCCTACAACTTCGTAGACAAACGGGTGTATTATCCGCGGGAGGTTACGGCGCTTCGCAAGGAATTCGCCCACCCGGATGAAAAAATATTGATCCATATCTCCAACTTCCGACCGGTAAAACGGGTGATGGATGTGGTGGACATATTCGAACGGGTTCACCGGGACATACCGGCCAGATTGCTGTTTGTCGGCGAAGGGCCTGAGCTTTCCAAAGTACTGTGCAAGGTGAAGGAGTTCGGTCTCCAGGAACGCGTCACATTTTGCGGCAAACAGGATGATGTGGCGCAGCTTCTGTCGCTTGCCGATCTTATGCTGCTTCCCTCGGAAAAGGAAAGCTTCGGCCTGGTGGCGCTGGAGGCCATGGCCTGTGGAGTGCCGACCATCGCATCGAATGCCGGCGGCATCCCCGAGCTCATCACACACGAGGAAACCGGATATTTGGCGGACATTGGCGATGTGGAGCAGATGGCTTCTTATGCACGTATGCTGCTGACGAACAACGAAATGTATCAGCGCATGAGAGAGGCTTGTTTGTATCGTGCGAGATATACCTTCTGTAACGACTTGATTACACGCCAGTACGAAGAACTTTATTATCGGGTGCTCGAACGCCCTGTACCTGATGCTTTGAGCGCAAAACCTCTGCAATGTTGAAAAGGAAAACGGAAATGATGACCGAATCGTTAAGAGAAAAAGCGATGACCATTGTTCACCGGCTGACGGACAAGGGATTTGAAGCCTGCCTGGTAGGCGGCTGTGTCAGAGACGAACAGCTTGGCCGTCCTGTCAAAGATTATGATATTGCTACATCGGCCAGACCCGAGCAGGTTATAGCGCTGTTCGAGCGGACCGTACCGACAGGATTGCAGCACGGGACCGTCACCGTCATAATCGGCAAAAGGCCTTTTGAAGTCACGACCTTCCGCAAGGAGGCTGACTATGAAGCGTTCCGTCGCCCCAGCGAAGTGGAATACATCGACAGCTTGCTGGAGGATTTAAAAAGGCGGGATTTCACCATGAATGCCATGGCTATCGACCGCGAAGGCCGGCTGATCGATCCTTTTGGCGGCAGAGCCGATTTGCAGCGAGGCGTGCTTCGCTGTGTCGGAGAAGCGGAAGAAAGATTTCGGGAGGATGCGCTTCGCATGCTGCGGTGCATTCGTTTTGCCGCGGAGTATAACCTGCAGGTGGACGGACCGACCTGGGAGGCGCTGATCGCCTGCATGCCTCTTCTGCGGCACATTGCCATGGAGCGCGTGCGTTTGGAGCTGGAGCGGATGCTGGCAGGAAACGATCCGAATCGGGCGCTCGAGCTGCTCTCTCGGTCACGGGCCCTGGAGCATGTAAAACGGGAGCTAAAGCTTGCGGCAGCCATAAGGCCCGACAGCATCACCGATTTAAAACGGATTGCCCGTGATGAGCTCCGGTGGGCCTACCTTTATCTCCGTGCAGGCGTCTCTCCTGCTGAAGCTGCAGAAGATATGAAAACCTTGACCTTTTCCAAGCAAATGATGGAGGAGATCAAGCGGACCGCGGCGGCTGCGGATATGCTGGCACACGGGCTTGAGCGGCTGGACCGCTCTTCTGCTGAAGAGGAAGAGTACAGACGGCTGTGGCTGCGTACCGCTTTACAGTATGGCCGTGAAACGCTTCGAGGCATCCGGGAATTGATGGCTGCTGATGCATTATGGTTTGCAGCGAGGTGCAGCAGTCCGCTGGCCGCCGGGGCGGTTACGCGGTGGTGCGATCACGGACACGGTTGGCTTCAGACGATGCCTGCAGGAGAGTTATCGGAATTATCCGTTACGGGACAAGCTGTACTTGAGCGCCTGAAGGCGAAATCCGGACCATGGACCGGCAAGCTGCTGAACCGTTTGCTGGAGCTAGTCGCCCTTGGAGAGCTTCCGAATGAAACGGAGGCGCTGCTTCAGACGGCGGAGCGGGAATATGTCACGATGCAGAAGAAGGGGACCCTATGACCGATCGACTACTGGAGCTGTTCGAGCAGTCGAATGGAGCTTTTCTGTCGGGGGAAGAGCTTAGCGAACGATTGCAAATCAGCCGGACCGCCGTATGGAAACAAATCGAAAGACTGAGGCAGCAGGGGTATCGCTTTGAGGCTGCACCGCGCAAGGGGTACCGTTTGCTTGCGAAGCCCGACATATTCGATCTGCCTGCTTTTATCGGCAAGCTGCAAACGGAGCGCTTCGGAAAGCATGTCAAATATTACGATGAAGTGGATTCCACCCAAACGGTTGCTTTATCGCTGGTAGCGGAAGGGGCCCCTGAAGGAACGCTTGTTCTGGCTGAGCGCCAAACGGCGGGCCGGGGCCGGATGGGCAGACAGTGGCACTCTCCGAAGGGCAAAGGTCTTTGGATGAGCATGATCCTGAGGCCGAAGCATATCCCCTTATCGTTCACTCCTCAGCTCACGCTTCTGGTTTCCGTTGCCTTATGCCGTGCCATCCGCGCTATAGTCCCTGTGGAGGCCGGCATCAAATGGCCCAATGACTTGCTGATCGGCGGACGAAAAGCGGCCGGGATTTTGCTCGAATCCAGCGCGGAGAATGAGACGCTTCAGCATATTATTGCCGGTGTAGGCATCGGGGTCAACCTGGAACCGGACGATTATCCCCCCGAGCTGCGTAATGTGGCTACATCGCTCTTTATCGAGGCCGGATACCGGATTGACAGAGTGGAGCTGCTTTGCCGCTTTTTGCTGGAATGGGAGCAGTTGTATGCCCTGTACCATGAGCAGGGATTTGCCCCTATAAAGCTTCTTTGGGAGGCACTGTCAGTATCGCTTCATAAGCCGATTCGCTGCCAAACCGCACAAGGCCTTGTCGACGGGTACGCTGAGGGGATTGACGAGCTGGGGGCACTTGCGATCAGACTGCAGGACGGGACGATCAGGAAAATGTATTCAGGCGATGTCGAATTCAGGTGACTTTTCATGTAATGATTGGTATAATCAACACACGGAGGCAGTATCCGGCCGGAATTGCACTCCTGCGTTTTGTGTTTTCCCAACTGAAAAGCTGCTTTATGCTATATGTCGGATTCTGCTCTGAGCCTAACCGGACCGAGACAGAAGGATCATATGACACAGAACATGTGACCTTTTAGCCTCTGCTTTCCCGGCTAAAAGGTTTTTTGCTTTTGCAACAATCCGGCCGTTCTTTGAAATACTATGAACAAAAAGGTGGACGGAGGTGCTTTATGGAAACACGTAAACCGATAACGACGGCGAAACTGCAAAAAATGAAGCAGGACCGGGTTCCGATCAGCATGATGACGGCCTACGATTATCCATCCGCCATGCTGGCGGAGCAGGCAGGCATCGATATGATACTGGTGGGAGATTCGCTGGGCAATGTGGTGCTTGGTTATGATTCGACCATTCCGGTTACGCTGAATGACATGATTTATCATTCCAAAGCGGTGACGCGAGCGGTGAAGACGACCTTTGTCGTAACGGATTTGCCTTTTATGACCTATCACGGAAGTATCGATGAAACGTTGAAGAACGCGGCCAGGCTAATGCAGGAGGGGCACAGCAAAGCGGTAAAAATGGAAGGCGGCACGGAAATCGTGCCAGCCGTGAAAGCCTTGGTGCAAGCGGGGATTCCCGTTATGGGACACATCGGTCTGACTCCCCAATCCATCCATCAAATCGGAGGCTATAAGATCCAGGGGAAAACCCCCGCGGCTGCACAAAAGTTAATGGATGATGCGAAGGCATTGGAGGAGGCCGGAGCCTTTGCGATTGTGCTGGAGCTGGTCACCGATCAGCTTGCGGCACATGTCACCGAACAGCTTTCCATCCCTACGATAGGCATTGGGGCAGGCGCTTCCTGTGATGGCCAAGTCCTAGTATTTCACGATTTACTCGGGTATGGAGGAGAGCTGCATCCGAAACGTTTTGTCAAGCAGTACGCGTCGATAGGCGAATTGATCCGCAGCGGCATCCGCCAATATGTCGATGAAGTGAAAGGACGCCGCTTCCCGGCTCAAGAGCATACGTTCCGTATGGAAGAAGAATTTGCGGCAAGCTTGTACGGAAGCGCTGCTTCCCCCAGAAGTTAAAAGATCGGAGAAAAGGGACTTATGCATACCGTAAAGCATATACAGGAGCTTAGGCAATTCATCCGTCAGACCCGATGGAATCGGCCGGAGGCTCGAATCGGATTTGTACCCACGATGGGATATCTTCATCAAGGCCATCAATCGCTGCTTGACACCGCGCGGCGGGAGTGCGATGTCGTTGTGCTCAGCATTTTCGTTAATCCCATTCAGTTCGGACCGAATGAGGATTTCAGCCGGTATCCGAGGGATGAAGAACGGGATATGGCTATCGCGCGTGCCGCCGGAACCGATATTGTCTTTTTCCCGCAAGTAGAGGAGATGTATCCTGCTCCCACCAAAACGATCGTTTCTGTCTCCGGAATAACGCAGCGGCTGTGCGGAGCTTCACGTCCCGGGCACTTTGACGGGGTTGCGACGGTCGTGACCAAGCTGTTGAATATCGTGCAGCCGGATTACGCTTATTTCGGAATGAAGGACGCACAGCAGGTGGCTGTCATTGAACAGATGGTTTATGACCTGAATATCCCTGTCACGATCGTACCCTGTCCTACGGTTCGGGAAAGCGATGGACTGGCCATGAGCTCGCGCAACGTATACTTAACTGCGGAGCAGCGGCGTCAGGCTGTCGTCTTGTCTCAGGCGCTCGATACCGCGGAGCGGATGATCCGGGACAAGCGCGACGGACTCTCGGCTGACGAGCTGCGTGAAGCCGTGACCGCAACCATTCGCACGGCTCCGCTCGCCGAGATAGATTATGCGGAAGTGTTGAGCTATCCGGCATTGGAACCGATCCGCGCTTTGTCGGAGGCCGATCGAATCATTGTGGCCTTGGCCGTAAAATTCGGGAGCACCCGTCTGATCGATAACCGTTTGTTTCACCTGAGGGCGTAAGAACATATATGTACAGGAGGCGGAAGCCGTGTTTCGCACCATGCTGAAATCCAAAATTCACCGTGCAACCGTAACGGAAGCAAACCTGAACTATGTCGGCAGCATTACGATCGATCAGGATTTGCTCGATATCGTCGATATGCTGCCGAACGAAAAAGTGCAAATCGTCAACAACAATAACGGTGCGCGCTTCGAAACGTATATCATTCCGGGACCCCGCGGCTCCGGCGTCATCTGTTTGAACGGAGCGGCGGCCAGACTGGTCCATCCGGGAGATACGGTCATCATTTTATCTTACGTAATGCTGTCCGACGAGGAAGCGAGATCGCATACTCCCCGTATTGCGATCATGGGCGATCAGAATAAAGTCATCAGTGTGCTGAAAGAAGAAATTCATTCCACAGTGCTGTAGAGAGAATGAAACAGGGCGGGGAGACAAACAATGAAGATACAATAAGTCGAGGGCCGAGGCAGGGATCAATAAGCCCTGACTATGGTCAGCGAGAAGCGTAAAGGTGGGTGCTTAGAGAAATGTTTAAACATCTTTTTGCTTCCATGAACGAAATGCTCGATGACGTGATATCGGAATACCCGTCCTCTACAGGCAACAAACGTAAACAATTGCAGGAAAAGCTGCGGGCGCTAAAGGCGATGAGCGACAATTGCATTGAGGAATGGATGCTTTTCGAAGAAAAGCTGGGCAAGCTCATGAGTGTTCCGGGGGTTTCTTTTGGAACGGCTGACCCGCTTGATCCGGAACTTTCCGGTAAACGAACGGATTGGTTTATTCGCGGCCAGGGCTATTATAAGCTCCACATGTTTGATGATGCGATTCAAGAATTCGATAAGCTGGTCAAACACCAACCGGACTTTACCCTGGCGCGTATCTATCTTGCGATGTCTTATCTTCGCAAAGGAGAAACGAATGAAAGCTATGCGCACTTTCATTTTTTGACACAGCTCACGGAAAATATACAGATAAAGGCCATCTCTTATAATGTATTGGGGTGCATCCAAGCCGAGCAGCGCAATATGGAGAAGGCCTGCGAATTTTTCAATATGGCTTATCGTACTTATCCCGCCAGCGTTCAACCGCTGCTGGATTCGGGCGTGTGTTGCGAGAAAAAGGGCGGGCTGGAATTTGCTTTTTCCAACTCGCGGGTACCTTCTTAAACCGCAGGTTAAGTTTGCTATTCCCTTTTGCCCGTAATCTTGTTATCCTATAGAAATAGTGGGAACGAAGGGATTGACTAGCTACCAATGAAATTTGCGGTTTTGGATTTTGAAACGACCGGGAGCACGGCTTCGGATCGAATTATCCAAGTCGGGCTCTTTATTATAAACGATTATGAAATTACGGACAGGTATACTTCACTCGTCAACCCGGGCATGAGTATACCTTCTTCTATTACCTCGCTAACGGGTATTGATGACGAGATGGTGAAGAATTCACCGGACATTGAAAGTGTGATCGCGGAGATGGTGCCGCTGCTGCAGGATGCTGTGCTGGTGGGACACAATACGCCTTTTGACTTGGCGTTTCTGCAGCGGGCTTTGGATGAAAGCGGATATTTTGCATTCGACGGCAGAGTGCTGGATACGATAGATGCTCTTCGAATTCTTTATCCCGGCCTGTCCAGTCTGCAGCTATCCATGGTCAGTCATGCCTTCGGGATCAAGCACGACAGGCCGCATCAAGCCGACAGCGATGCCGAAGCTACGGCGCTCATCTGGCTCCAGTGCATGGAACGCTTTCAATCGCTTCCTCTGCTTACACTTCAGAGATTAGAATTGCTCTTCGAGGACTCCGCTAACGATTTTGGCTGGTTTATTCGGGAAATGAGACAGCATAAGGAACTGCATAATCCGCTGGATACGGACTCGGACCGCTATTTCCGCCAGTTTGCCTTGAATGTGAATGATTGGGGGGCGGAGGAGCCGGAAAATGATGAGAAAATGGCGGGCGAACTGCCGGAAGACTTTGATTCGTTCTACCATCAGCTGAAGCAGGTCCTAAAGCAGCGTTTTGACGCCTATGAGGACCGGGAAGCTCAAGTTACGATGCTGAGAGAAGTGGAATCGGCTTTCGAGCAGGGCAAGCATCTTATTATTGAAGCGGGAACGGGAACCGGAAAATCGCTCGGCTATTTGATTCCTTCGCTATATTACGGTTTAAAGCAGGACAAAAAAATACTGATAAGCACCCACACGATCAATCTTCAAGAGCAGCTGCGGGAACGGGATCTGCCGTTGCTGGAAAGCTTATTTCCGGTTCATTTCAAAGCGGCCGTTTTCAAAGGCCGAAGCCATTATTTGTGCTTGCGCAAATTCGAACAAAAACTGAACTCGCTTGATTTTGAACACGGATGGGACGACCGGATCACCGCAGGTCAAATGCTGGTTTGGCTTGGGGAGACAGCGCGCGGAGATGAAGAGGAGCTTCATTTTGGAAACAAAGGCCAACAGTTCTGGCATACGGTAGCAAGCGATGCGGATTCATGCTTGAACCGTGCATGTCCCTGGTTTAAAAAATGCTTTTACCATCGTGCCCGGCATGACGCCAATACGGCGGATGTCATCATTACAAACCATTCGATGCTGTTCACGGATACGAAAGCGGAAAACCGGCTGCTGCCCGCATATAAACATTTGGTGATCGATGAGGCGCATCATTTTGAAGAAGTGGCCGGCAAGCATTTGGGCATTGACCTGCACTACCATGGTTTGATGAATACGCTGCATTGGTTATATAAAGATTCCCGGTCCGGCCAGTTGTCCTCCTTGCGCTTGCGGCTGCAGAAATTTGAGGAAGAACGGTCGCAAGGCTGGTGCGCAATGATCGATCAGGCCGTGGAGAGGCTGGTGCAGCTAAAAGAGGAATGGGATCAGCTGACCGAACTGCTCTATCAACTGCTTGTCTCCGGGGGGGATGGCAGCCAAACGGAGGGCAGCTCGTTCGTGTACCGGTTGAAGAAGGACAAGCTGCCCGCCGGCTGGGACAAGCTGCTGATCTTAGAGGAGAACATGCAGCTTCATTTCAATGAAGCATTGCACCGGCTTGACCGGATGATCATGGAAATCAAAGAGGTTCAGGACGAATACGATGTGCAAAGCTCGATCACCGATTTGACCGGAACCGTGAAGGAACTGTACAGGCATCGGGATGCGCTGCATTTTTTTATGACGATGCCCGATGACAATTATGTCTACTGGCTCGAAGGCGGCATGTACAATAAGAACCGTTCGCTTCAGCTCTTCTGTGTGCCGGTAGATGTCAGCGAAATGCTGCGGCAAACCTTTTTCGGAGTGAAGGACAGCGTGATTATGACTTCAGCTACGCTTTCGGTCGGCAAATCGTTTGATTACACCTGCGAGCAGCTGGGGCTGGCTTACGGGGATCCGGACGGTAAGCTCAAAACCGTTCAGCTGCCATCGCCCTTCAATTACCGCAAGCAGGCGCTGGTCGCCATACCCCGGGATTTTCCGACGCTGCGGGGAGCCAGCGGCGAGAAGGAATTTCTGGACAAGCTAGTGCCGTCGCTGGCGGAAGTGGCGCTCGAAACGCGCGGCCGGATGCTGGTATTGTTTACATCCAACCGGATGCTCAAGGTCGCTCATGCGGGATTGAAGGACATGCTCTCTTCATTCGGAGTGACCGTACTTGGTCAAGGCGTAGACAGCAGCAACCGAAGCAAGCTGACCCGGTTATTTCAAAGCAACCCAGCCAGTGTGCTGCTTGGGACGAGCAGCTTTTGGGAAGGTGTGGACATTCCCGGCGATGCGCTCAGCTGTCTGGCGATTGTGAGGCTTCCGTTTCAGCCCCCGAATCATCCGCTTGTTGAAGCGAAAACGGAAAAGCTGAAGCAAAAGAACCAGAATCCTTTTATGAAGCTGTCCGTACCCCAGGCGGTCATTCGCTTCAAGCAAGGCTTCGGACGTCTGGTGCGAACGGCTTCGGATAAAGGAATTGTGATTATATACGACACTCGCGTTATCGATACGAACTATGGCAAGTATTTCTTATATTCGCTGCCAGGTCCGAAGATCGAGCACATGAATTCGAATCAGTTGGTACCAAGAATAAAGCAGTGGATGGGTGAAAATGCAGAATGAAAACTCCGAAAATATCCGAAGCGGTTGTTCGTCGGCTTCCGATCTATCTCCGATTTCTGAATGAACTCAGCAAGAAAAACGTACAAACGGTATCCTCTCAGGAGCTGGGGCAAAAGCTGGATTTAAACCCTGCTCAAATCCGCAAGGATTTGGCCTATTTCGGAGAATTCGGGAAAAAGGGTATTGGATACGATGTGGACTATCTGATTGAAAAAATCCGGCAAATATTAAAAATCGACAAGGTGATCCCGGTTGCATTGGTCGGTGCAGGGAATCTGGGTCGGGCGTTATGCAATTATAACGCTTATCTTAAGGATAATATGAAAATTGTGGCCGTGTTCGACTCCCAAAAAACAAAAATCGGAGAATCGATCAACAATTTGAAGGTAAAACCGATGGAGGAGCTTTGTGATACGATTCAAGCGCTAAAGGTGCGGATCGGGATCATAACTGTTCCTGCTATGGAGGCGCAGCACGTGGCCAATCAGTTTGTCGAGGCAGGGGTGGAAGCCATTCTCAACTTTGCTCCGATGATTATCAAGGTGCCCAGCGGGATTCGCGTACACCATGCGGATTTCACGACGGATCTGCAAAGTCTGGCCTATTATTTGGAGGAATAAAAGGAAGCCCGGTGCAATGATCCAGTTGCACCGGGCTTGTCTTTTTTTACGATATAAAGGGGAAAATAATTTTGTAAATCAGAAAGGCCAGCACCATGCTGATCGGGATCGTGATGACCCAGGTCATGACCATCCGGGTGACCGTGCCCCATTTGACATCATGAAATCTCAGGACCGAACCGGTACCGATAATCGATGACGAAATGACATGGGTCGTCGAAAGCGGCATCCCGAGATGGGTGGACGTTTGAATCACGATGGATGAGTTCAGGTCGGAGGCAAAGCCGTTGATCGGTTCAATCTTCAGCAGCTTTTTGCTCACGGTTTTAATGATTTTCCAGCCGCCGATCGAAGTTCCGAGCCCCATAGCGGTGGCCGCGGAAAGTTTCACCCAAAGCGGAACTTCCAAATCCGATTGGTAGCCGAGAGCAACCAATCCGAATACGATAATCCCCATGGCCTTCTGAGCGTCGTTCCCCCCGTGAGAAAAGGACAGCAGCCCGGCCGATAAAATCTGAAAGCCGCGGAAAGTACGGTTAAGCTTGGAGCGTGACTGATTGCCGCTCGCCAATATCAGTTGACGGATAATCCACATAATGATAAAGCCGGTACCAAATGCAACGATAGGCGATAAAATGAGAATCAGCACGATTTGTTGGAATCCCGACCAGTTGACGCTGCTAAGCCCGCCTCCGGCGATGACCGCTCCGGCCAGCGATCCGATAAGCGTATGAGATGACGATGAGGGAATCCCGTAATACCACGTAAGCAGGTTCCAGATAATGGCTGATAGTAAGGCGGCGATAACGACATACATGCCGTTCTCGATCGCAGCAGGATTCGCTACGCTTCCGCCTACGGTTTTGGCAACTTCTGAAGAAAACAATGCACCTATAAAGTTCAGCACCGCTGCGTAAAATACGGCAAAACGCGGCGACAATGCCCTTGTAGATATGGAGGTTGCGATAGCGTTGGCCGTATCGTGAAAGCCGTTAATAAAGTCAAAGATCAACGCCAAGGCGACGATGATGATAAGTATAGTTAACATAATGTCCTCCTAAGCATGCTGGGGTTCCTTAGCGGCCGGCACAACGGCTGTTCAGGAATATCTCAGCACAACGCTTTCCAGAATGTTGGCTACGTCTTCGCATGCGTCGGTCGTTTGTTCCAAACGCTCGTACAGCTCTTTTAGCTTGAAATCGTGGTACGGGTCCGTTGGATTGGTGAAAATTTCACGGATGCCTTCGCGCATCAGACGGTCGGCTTCATTTTCCAGGCTGTTGATTTGAACCGTATGCTCCGTGAGCTGCATATATTTCTTTTTGGAAAGCAGCTTGAACGCATCCAGGATGTGCTGGCAGCTGGCGACGATGACCGCCGAGAATTCTCTCATATATTTGTCGGAGACGGTGATGTTCAAATAATCGAATCGTGCAATGGTAGCTTCGATCCCGTCCAGGACGTCATCAACCTTGGCGGCCAGTTCCATGATATCTTCGCGATCTATAGGTGTGATAAACACTTTGTTAAGCCCTTTGAAAATTTGATGCGTGATTTGGTCGCCTTTGTTCTCCAGTTCTTTCAACTGCGGGTAGAAGGCAGCCGGAGGCTGATCTCCCATGACGGCATTGCGAAACATTTGTGCCGCTTGCAGCGTGTTCTCCGATGCGTTAATCAGCAGGAGAAGAAAATCCGTATCATTTTTTTTAGTGAAAAGCATAGCTTTGGCCTCCCGAAATTGTTAAAAATTAATGAAGATCACATCGCGAAGATAAAAAATATGTAGAAACGTGCCGTCAATTTTTTCACAAAATTAAAAATAACACAATCGGCTGATGGAAAGCAATGAAGATTTCTTGAGTTAGGATATGAAAAATTTGTTTCTGATATGTAATGGTAAAAGTGGTTATAAGTACTAGACTCCTTGATTTTGCCGCGCTGAAGTTGTACATTGGAAACGGACTTGTAATTTGCAGGGGAAAGGAAGGGTCTAATGAAAAAAACAATCATTGAGAACGGCACTTTTATTACGATGAATGAGAAAACACCTGTCATTAACGGATATATGACAATGGAAGGTAATCGGATTACATATATAGGAGAGCAGGCTCCCTCGCCAGAGGCGACATTCGATGAGCGGATCGATGGAAACGGGAAGCTGTATATGCCCGGATTGGTCAATACGCATGGTCACGCCGCCATGTCGCTCTTGCGCGGTTATGGGGACGATTTGGCCTTGCAGGTATGGCTGCAGGAGAAAATGTGGCCTATGGAAGGAAAATTTACCGCGCACGATGTACGGACAGGGACCAAGCTTTCGGTTTTGGAAATGCTGAAGGGCGGAACGACAACATTCGTTGACATGTACGACCACATGAACGAAGTGGCGGAGGTTGCGGAGGAAAGCGGTATACGTGCTTGTCTGACCCGCGGCGTAATCGGTTTGTGCTCCCGTGAGGAGCAGGATGCCAAGCTGGAGGAAGCGATCCAATTCGCCAAATCGTGGCACGGACAAGCCGGCGGTCGGATTACGACCATGATGTCGCCGCATGCTCCTTATACATGCCCTCCAGATTATATTGAAAGAATTGTACAGGCCGCGCACGACTTGAATCTTCCGATCCATATCCATATGTCGGAAACGGCAAGAGAAGTGGAGGAAAATGTAAAGCAGTACGGGGCAAGACCCGTGGCTCATTTGGAGAAGCTGGGGGTATTCTCCAGGCCGACGCTTGTCGCGCATGCGGTACACCTGACAGACGAGGAAATCGCCGTCCTGAAAAACCATGACGTGCGCGTATCTCATAATCCGGGGAGCAATTTGAAGCTGGCGAGCGGAGTAGCCCGTGTGCCTGAACTGCTGAAGGCCGGTGTTATTGTTTCGCTGGGGACGGACGGAGCGGCAAGCAATAACAACCTGGATATGCTGGAGGAAATTCGCTTAGCCGCCTTGATTCATAAGGGTGTGTCAGGGGATCCCGTAGCTGTTCCGGCTTGGGACGCATTAAAGCTCGGGACGCTGTACGGCGCCCAATCGATATGGCTTGGGGATGTAGGGGCGCTTAAGGCCGGAATGAAGGCGGATTTCATTGCGCTGGATATGCAGCAGCCTCACTATTATCCTCGGACGAATGTGATTTCTCATGTCGTTTATGCGGCGAGTTCCCGGGATGTTACCGACGTGTGCATCGACGGCCGATGGATTATCAGAAATAATGAGTGCTTGACATTGGATGAAGAAAAAATAAAATTTGAAGCGCAGCAATGTTTTGAGCGGCTAACTGCCGGTTGACGGGGACGGAATAAAGAGGAGGAGAGTCGTTGGTGAGCAAAAGCTGGAAGATCGCCGCAATTGCGGTGTTTGCGGCGGCAGTCCTATGCATCGGAATGATCATAGCCTTTCGCGCGGTGACGGAACGTGAATGGGGCATTCAGCGAATGGCGGTTCAAACAGCGTATGAGAAGACCATATTGGCAAAGGCAAACAAAGTGGAACGATTTGTCGGCGACAAAACATACACCGTCATCTATGGGGAAGATAAAATCGGACAGCCGATTTATGTGTGGGTGGCTGAAGATGAAATTCGAACCGAAATGGGATCGGCCGGTTTGAGTGCGGGACAGGCCGAAGCGTTGGTGAAGACCAAGCATCCTCAGGCGGATGTGCTCAGAGTGATGCTCGGCGTTCAAGACGGGCAGCCGGTTTGGGAAGTTTTCTACAAGCTGAAACCGGAAAACGCTTCGCGGGATCAATATTTTTACGATTTTTATACATTTAAAGACGGACTGCATCGGGATACATGGAGGTTATCCATACAGTAACGGCAGGCGATGTTATACAGGCCGCGGGAGAGCAAGCTGAAGAAGCAATGCCTTTCGCGGCCTTGTGTTTTGGCTTTCTTACAGAGCATTTACGTATTTTCCACACATTGCATCGCCATCAGTATATATCATATGATATACTTCGAGTATGGCTATTATGATATACTATTTACGAAAGGAGGACGTTGATTCATGAAACTACGTCTTTTGCCTGTTGTATTGAGTGTTCTGGTTTCAGCCTCCTTATTATTCGGCGGATATTTTGCATATCAAAGTTACGCTATGGAAAGCCCTCTTGAAAAAGTCGTGTCAGCTATTCCCGGCGTTGAACTTGAATCTATAAAATTATCGGGTAACGAAGCACAATTGGAGCTTGCGGTCGCACCGGGGACAAGTCTCCGGGAAGTGTACCACCGGATTCAGAACGAAGGGCGTTCGACGCTCGGCAGCAAAGAGTTGAAACTCAAAGTGGTCAATCCACCGTCCGAACGGCTGGAGCAGTGGTGGTCGTCGGCATTGTTCGAGATCGCTCAGGCGATGGAAACAAAGCAGTATGCGCAAATTCCAAAAACGCTTGAAGATCGTACGGCGAAAAGCGAAGGGATTCAAGCAACGACAGAAATGGACGATAAATTCGTATACATTACGATTACGGACGGTAAGGACAGCAAGTATGTGATGCTTCCACGGACGCCTGCCAAATTGGGAGTGTGGCCTAATGAGTAAGTACGGTAAAGAAATCGTGATTGGCGTTGTACCTGTTCTTATAGCATTTTTGTTATTTCTTGGTGTGAATATCATTCCGATCGTATTTATGGCGGCCTTTCTGGGAGCCTTTGTGTATATGACCCGAGTGCGCAACGGCATGAATGTCGGTTCCGAGCGAAAAGCAAGGAGCAGAACGCCTGCTTACATGACCTTTGATGATATCGGAGGTCAAGAACGGGCAAAGGAGGAGCTGAAGGAAGCGCTCGACTTTCTGATTCGCGCGGAGGATATTCAGCGGCTCGGCATCCGTCCGCTTAAAGGCATATTGTTGACGGGACCTCCGGGAACGGGCAAAACGTTAATGGCCAAGGCCTCGGCGCATTATACGAATTCGGTATTTATGGCGGCGTCGGGCAGTGAATTTGTAGAGATGTATGTGGGCGTCGGCGCAAGCCGGATTCGGGACCTGTTTAAAGAAGCCAGAACCCGGGCGGTAAAAGAAAACAAAAACAGCGCCATTGTCTTTATCGATGAAATCGATGTGATCGGAGGCAAGCGGGACGGCGGTCAGCATCGGGAATATGACCAGACGTTAAACCAGCTGTTGACCGAGATGGACGGGATTCATACCGACGAAACGCCGCGCGTGCTCATCATGGCCGCAACCAACCGCAAAGAAATGCTGGATCCGGCGCTGCTTCGTCCCGGACGCTTCGACCGGCACATTGAAGTCGATCTGCCGGATAAAAAGGGCCGTCTCCATATCTTAAACATCCATGCCAAAAATAAACCGCTGTCGGACAATATTGATATGGAGCTGATCGCGAGGGAGACCTTTCACTTCTCCGGAGCGCAGTTGGAGAGCGTCATGAACGAAGCGGCCATTTATGCGATGCGCGATAACGCGGATAAGATCAGCCAGGAGCATCTGTCTCTGGCGGTCGACAAAGTGATGCTCGGCGAGAAAACGGACCGCGAGTCGACAAAAGAGGAGCGGGAGCGGGTAGCCATGCACGAGCTTGGGCATGCTATTGCAGCAGAGCTGGTACGTCCGGGATCGGTATCGCAAGTATCGCTAAGTCCGCGGGGCAAGGCGCTCGGGTTTGTAAGGCATAACCCTCAGCAGGATCAGTATTTGTATACCAAAGAACAAATCGAGCATCAAATCATGATTGCGCTGGGAGGTGCGGTCGCAGAAGAGATGTTCTACGGCGGCCGCAGCACGGGGTCGCGCAACGACTTCGAGCAGGCGTTGAACATGGTTCGGACCATGATGGATTCAGGACTCACAAGGCTTGGCATTATTGACAGAGACATGGTAACCAAGGAAGAGCTGATGAAGGAAAATGCGGCGATCCTGAATCAGTTGATGACAGCTACACGCAACATGCTGGAGCAGCACCGCAAAGTGTTTGAAGAATCGCTCGACATCTTGATTGCGGAGGAAGTGCTGTCCGGCAATCAGTTCAGGGAACTGCTGCAGAGGTCGATAAACCAGCAAATTGCATAGAGAATATAGAAGCAATCGATGGACCGGAGGCGTTTGGCCTCCGGTTTTTTGCGTTTTTTTATGTTTTTCTGCTTGTTTCGCCAAAAGTGCAACTTTTTTGTTTTTTCATAGTCTAATATAATGGTAGATTTCACCACCGTCTTCCTTTTGCCGTCCGAAAGCAACACAATCTTTCGGCATTCTACATAGAACCAATAATATAAATTGAGGTGCATGATGAAGGTTTTCACTGCCTGGTTCACGATGTTGCTCCTGTCATTCCTGTTGCTGCCCGTTATAGGTTTGGCCGCGGCTCAGCCGATCCAATTGTTCATGAACGGCAAGCAGCTGGTCCCCGAGGTTGCCCCCCGTATCGTCAACGATAATACGATCGTGCCGATCCGGATTATCGCGGAATCGCTCGGCTCCAAGGTGTCATGGGACCCTAAATTGCGCAAGGTGTCGGTGGCCAAAGAAGGCACCAGCATCCAATTGTTTATTGACAAAAAGCAGGCGACGGTCGACGGCAAATCCTATATTCTTGAAACAGCTCCGACCATTATTGAAGGGAACACCATGCTTCCGATTCGTTTTGTAAGCGAGAATCTGGGTGTGGAAGTCACATGGGACGAGCCAACCCGCTCCGTATTCCTGTATCAAAAACAAAAAGAAAGCCCTGAACCTGATCAGACCGGTTCAGAAGACGGAAAAGTCAAGCCGGGAAATGATGCGGCAGCGGCCGGCAATCATTCTGCGGGCAATAATAACTCTGCCGGCGGCAAAAATCCGCAAGAAAGCAAAGATAAAACAGGGGATAAGGAAGCTTCTTCAGACGGCTCGGGCAATCCGGTAAAAGCCGGCGAGCAGCCTGTTAATCCGGGTGCGAACGCTCCCTCGCCCGGATGCGCAGTACCGCAAAGCGCCACCAGGTCATTGGCGCCTGGGGCGGCCGATGCCAACGCTCCCGCTGTGAAAGATGGAAAAGCGCCGGTTAAGGTGCAATCGATCACATTTGATGGCGAGATGCTGTGCATTCAGACGACCGGCGGCGAAGTGAAGCCTACGATGTTCAAACTGGCCGAACCGGACCGGATCGTACTGGATATCCCGGGAGCGGAGCTTGATGCGACCTTGGCGACGGTTGTCAATGAAGCCAAGGAAGGTACGGTTCCTTTAACTGAACCGCATGATATCGTGGCAAAAATTCGCTATTCTCTATTTTCAAAAGAACCGTCTACCGTTAGAATAGTAATTGATTTGCAAAAAAAATCCGAATTGATCTTATCGGATGTGCTGCCTGGCGGTCTGATCTCCGCCAAGTTCGCCAAAGGTAAAGACCGCTACCGGGTGGTCATTGATCCGGGACACGGCGGGAAGGATTCCGGTGCGGTTTCGGTGACGAACCGATTTGAAAAAGATTTAGTGCTATCTCTTGGCCATAAGGTAGCCGATCTTCTTCAGAAGGAGCCTGGCATCGAAGCAGTGATGACAAGAACCGACGATACGTTCATTGAACTGGCGGATCGGGTAGCCAAAGCGGAAGAGTCCGAGGCCGATTTATTCATATCGATTCACGCCAATACGATTAACAAGGAATCCGTCGGAGGAACGGAAACGTTCTACTGGACGCCGCAAAGCCTGGATTTTGCGAATCTGATGCACAAATCTATTGTTGAAGCAACGGGTTTTACCGACCGGAAGGTCAAACAGGAGCGCTTCTATGTGATTCGTAACACCACGATGCCGTCAGTACTCCTGGAAATCGGCTTTTTGTCCAATCCTGCGGAAGAAGCTCTGATGTATCAGGATGCATTCCAAAATCGGGTTGCCGAATCCATCGTTGCTGCCATTAAGAAGCAGTTGAATCTTGACTAAGGAGTTGGTGACCATGAATCAAAAATGGCATAAAGGATTGGCAGCCGCAGCCGTTTTCACTTTGCTGCTTTCGGGCTGTGGACAGAGTAAACCGCCCGCGCAGAACCCGGGGGCAGCAGCACCCCCTGCAACTACGGAGCAGGGCTCTCAGCAGGGGACGAATGAGCCTCCCCAGACCGCGACGCCTCAACCGAATCAGGAACAGAATAAGGAATTGAAGGTAAAGGCCTATTATACGGATGCCAATTTTGAGAAGTTGGTCGAAAAAGAAGTGACGATCAGCTTTAAACAGGATCAGGACAAGTACAAAGCGGCGCTGGAAAAGCTGGAAACGAGTCCGGACAACCAAACGCTTCCATTATTTAAAGGCTTTACGTTCCATAAAGTGGAATTGTCAAACGGTCAGCTGACGATCGATTTGTCCATGTCTCCTGAGTCTCATTTGGGTTCAGGAGGAGAGGAAATGCTCCTGACTGCGCTGCAAAACACGCTGTTTCAGTTCACGGAGGTTCAATCGATTCAAGTGCTGGTGGACGGCAAACAAGTGGAAAGCTTGATGGGCCATATGGATCTGCCGCACCCGATCAAACGTAATTAATGCTGATATGTGGATTACCAGATAACTGAGGGGAGCTATTGGATACATGAAGAGCAAGAAACAAAAGCAAGCACGCAGGCTGGCCGCTGCCGTACTGGCGCTCTCTCTTACGGTAAGCGGCTCGGCTTTTGCCGAGCAAACGGGGACGGGCTCCGGCACGACGGGAACATCGGCGGCCTCGACGGCAGGGAACGTTCAGCGGTTCTCTGACGTGAGTCCGCAGCATTGGGCGATCAAGCATATTACGAAGCTTGCCGCCATTGGCATTATTCAAGGCTATGAAAGAGCGGAATACCGTCCCGAAAACTCCGTGTCCCAGCAGGATGTCATTGTGATGGCGATCCGGATGATGGGGCTGGAAAAGCAGGCGCTCGAAAATAAAGCAGAGACGGTGTTACCTGTTCAGGTAAGCGATTATGCCAAGCCTTATGTTGCCTATGCCTTTGACAGAGGATTGATCCTGACGCAGGAGGAGGCCGGCGATACGTCCTCCAAGACAGCCTGGGGATCCCGCGACGCTACTCGCGAATGGGTGGCGAAGCTGATTATTCGGGCGATCGGAAAAGAAGATCTTGCAAGGCAGGAGGCGGCTTCGTCGTCTATGTTCGCGGATGCCGAGGACATGTCCGACTGGGCCAACGGGTACATTAATGCCGCTGCTGTGCTCAAGATTGTTCAAGGCTTTGAAGACAACGGATTCCATCCGCAAGGCAAAGTGACGAGGGCTCAAATGGCCACGTTCCTCAGCCGTGCGGACAAAGAATTGACCACCCGTTCCGACCGGGTGTCCATCGGTTACGTGATGGAGCTGACCGACCGCAAAATCAGCGTGCTGAATAGTCAGGGAACGACGGACAGCTACACCATCTCGACGAATACGGTCATCTATAACGCGAAGGACGACACCCGGATTCCTTTATCGTCCATTAAGCTTACCAATGAAGTTTATGTTGTACATAATCAAGGCGAAGCTTTGTATGTCGAGCTGACAGACGATCAGGAGCAGATGGAAACGTACGAAGGTACGCTTGGCCAAACCTTCCTGGATCAAATGATGGTATCGATTCAACAAGGGACGCAAAGCACTTTGTATAAGCTTGCTTCCAATGTAACGATAACGGATGCATCGGGCCGGGGGCTCAGCCTGGGCTCTATTGAACCGGGAAGCATCCTGCAGTTAAAGCGGAACATGCTGCTGAAAGAAAATGAAATCTCCCATATCATCGTGAAGCAGGTTCCGCTGAACAAAACGGCGGAAGGTACGGTACTAAGCATTAATCTGGAACAAAAGCAGGTGACGTTCCTTGAACAAACCTCGGGACAAAAGGAGACCTATTCCTTCCCGGTTCTCGCTACGGTAACGCTGCCTGACGGAACGATTTCCGACCTGTCGAAGCTGCGCGTCGGCGATACGGTGGCTTACACCATCAAGTCTAACGAGGCGGTGTCCATCACGATCCGCAAGCAGGCGGACGTTACCCAATCGGTAGAAGGCACGCTGGAAAGCCTCAGCAACGACAAGAAAATTATGACGATCAAAAAAGCCGGCGGCAGCGCGCTCGGAGCTTACTTTATTGCCGACAATGCACTCATATCGATCGACGGATTGCCGAACGCCAGCCTGTACGATATTGAAACCGGCGATACGCTGAAGCTGGACCTTGTCAACGATAAAGTGGTCAAGGTCACTGTGACGAGCCGTTCGGTAAAACAGTATGTTTTTGCTTCTATTGTCGGTTATGACCCCGATAGGAAACTGCTTACGATTGAAGCCGACAACGGGGAATTCGGCGTGTTCCGGCTGACCGACTCCACGGCCGTTCGCATTGGAGATGCCACGCTTCCGGTGTCCAACTTCCAATCGATGTTCATCTCGAATGGAAACAATAAGAGAAAAATCGACCTGAAGGTATCCAAGGATAAAATCGTTCAGGTCGAAATGACGCAGTATATCGAGGGTACCGTCGCACAGATCAACAGTACAACCAATGAGATGACGATCCGGACGGTAGGCGGCCAAAATCTGACGTTCAAAGCGTATGCGAGCACCAAGGTGGAGCTGCAGAACAAAACGAACGGCACGCTGGCTGATCTGAAGGTAGGAGACTCGATCCGCGCTAATATCAACCTCGGGGATCAGACGATGATTTCAGATATCGTGATGAAAAAGGTTGGAGTGTATAAGGTGCTTTACACCACACCGTCTACCCGTCAGGTGAGTGTGAAGGACGAGAACGGAACGCTTCTGACGTTTGTGGTGGACAGCAACGATAAGATCAGCAATCCGGGTAAATCGACGAACGCTTTCGAAGATATCCAGGTGGACGAGTATGTAAAAGCCAGCTTTAACGGTGTGACTTTGGCGAATGTCACTATTCTGAATACACTGCGCGGCAAGGTGACGGCTGTAGACGCCGCGCTGGGAACCATAACGGTACAGGACTTCCAAGGAAACGTTCAGGTGCAGCCGCTCGGGTCTCAATTTACAATCAAGCTGAATGGGACCACATCGGCGGCGATTACCTCTTTGAAGCCGGATGACCGGGTGGAGGTGATCCGCGACGTGAACGATAAAATAACGATTCATGTTGCCACTGCCTCCAAGCGCGTCGTTTCATCGTACATGTATACGGTAAACCAGTTGATTCTGAAGCCAACGGGCAACAATGACAAAACGTCATACAGCTTCTTTGCCAAAGCTTATTTGCATAAAGGCAATCAAACCGTGGCCGCGAATGCTTTCATGGAGAATGAAGAAGTGACCATTTATGTGCTGGACGATAAAATTATCGAGATCGAAAAGCCCTAATCTTTTTTAAGCCATGATGAAACTTTTTTCGCTTATCTGCCGTCTGTGTGGTAAGGAAACCTTACTCACAGGCGGTTTTTTCGTAAAAAGTTCGCATTTTGTCGGCCCGGGTCATTGATTCGTCCTGCTCAATTCGGTAAACTGTAAGAAATGGGCGGAAAGAGGGGCGAGACGATGAAACCAACGAAGACCAGAATCATTCTTGATCAAATCGCCAAAATGTATCCCGATGCCCATTGCGAGCTTCACCATTCGAATCCATTCGAGCTGACGATCGCTGTTCTATTGTCCGCTCAATGTACGGACGAAACCGTGAACAAAGTGACCGCCACGTTGTTTCAGAAGTATAAGAGACCTGAGGATTATTTGGCCGTGCCGCTGGAGGAATTAGAGCAGGATATCCGGCGCATCGGGCTTTACCGGAACAAAGCGAAGAACATTCAAGCGCTTTGCGCGCTCCTGTTGGACAAGTATGATGGAGAAGTTCCCCGTGAGCATGAGAAGCTTGTCGAGCTTCCCGGTGTCGGGAGAAAAACGGCGAATGTCGTAGTCTCCAATGCATTTGGTGTGCCCGCGATCGCCGTCGATACTCATGTGGAGCGGGTATCCAAAAGGTTAGGGCTGGCTGGAGAAAAGGATTCCGTGCTGGAAGTGGAAAAGAAATTAATGAAAAAGGTGCCGCGTGAGGAATGGACGCAGACGCACCATCGGCTCATTTTTTTCGGGCGTTACCACTGTAAGGCGCAAAACCCGAAATGTGAGCTGTGCCCATTGCTGGAATATTGCCGAGAAGGAAAAAAACGGTTGAAAACGAAAACGAACCCGAGCAGGAAATCCATGTCAAAGGGAAAAACTGTAAAAGTGTGAATGAGAAAGGATCGGATAATAGTGAAATGCATATCGGTATATACCAGTAATTTTGAAGTGTTTTCAGATATTTATGAGAAGGTGCTCCAAACTCCGCTTCAGGAAAATGAAGAAAAGCAGGTGGACGGCGTTACCGTTTCGGAGTCCGGCAGCGTGCCGGAAAATTATCTGAACCGAATGAAGCAGCGTCCTGAGGTTGTGGTCATGAAGGTGAAGGATAAAGACATTACCATTTTGCAGCACCGCGATGTATTCGAAATTTTTATCCCTGAGACCGAAAATATGGTACACTAAAACCGAAGCAATTCGGTTTTTTTTCTTTCAAACAGAGGATTAGGGGTAGAGAAACGGATGAAAAGCGTAATGACTTCAGGGGAAGCCATATCGGTTCAAGAGCAAGCGGGGAATATGAATCCGGACGCAACGATGGAGGAGGCCGTCCGTCATCTTCTGACACAAGTCGAACAGGCCGGCGATCAGGAGAACGGCCGAAAATTCAAGCAGCTGCTGGCTAAAGCGGAGAGCGGCCGGCTTCATCTGGCATTCTGCGGACATTTTTCGGCGGGGAAGTCAAGTTTGATTAACAAGCTGTGCGGGCATACGCTGCTGCCTTCCAGTCCGATTCCGACTAGCGCCAATATCGTCAGTATCGTGGATGGGGAAGCCGGAGCCCGGGTCATTTATCGGCATGAATCCCTTGACGGGGACGGCGCCGCGAAAGTGGAGCAGGTGCCATTGGATGATCTGGCGGAGCACTGCCGCAACGGTGAAGCGATCGAAACGGTGGAAATCCGTTATCCGATTCCGTTTCTGAAGGGGCATGCGGCGCTTTTGGATACGCCGGGGATCGACTCTACGGACGATGCGCATCAGTTGGCTACGGAATCGGCGCTGCACTTGGCCGATGTGGTCTTTTATGTGATGGATTACAACCATGTTCAGTCGGAAATCAATCTGGCGTTTACGAAAAAGTTGACGGAGTGGGGCAAGCCGCTCTATCTGATTGTCAACATGATGGATAAACACCGCGAGCATGAAGTGCCTTTGGATGTTTATCAGGCCGGAGTGCGCGAGGCGTTCGCGAACTGGGGGGTGACCCCTGCCGGGATCGTCTATACTTCGGTGAAGATGCCGGATCATCCGGCCAGCGAGTGGGGCGAGCTGGAGAGCCTGCTCGGCCGGCTGATCGAGCTTCGGGAGCCGCTGGTGCGGCTCAGCCTCGAGAAGTCGGCGCGCGCTTTGGCGGCGGCGCATGCCGCGAAGATGGCCGAGGCGAACGAGCCGGCCAAGGAGGCGCTGCGCGTCAAGATCGCCGCGGACGAGGGATATGAGGCCGCGCAGGAGCAAATGCGCGAAGCGAGCGCCGAGCTTGCGCGGCTGACCGCTCTGCCGCAGGAGCTGGTGGCGGCGCTGCGTAAAGACGTAACGGCGGTGCTCGAAGCCGCGAACGTCATTCCTGCTGTGACGCGGGACCTTGCGCATGTCTATTTGGACAGCCGGCGGCCGGGCTTTAAGGTAGGCTGGCTGGGCTCGGCGGCGAAGACGGCGGCGGAGCGGCAGCAGCGTCTGGCCGCGCTGCATCGCGATTTTGTATCGCAGGTGGAGACGCAGGTGGAGCGGCATGTTCAGCAGTCGGTCAAAGCGGCCTTTGAAGGCCAGGGTCTGCCGGCCGGTTTAGCGGCCGAGGCGGCGGATCGGATTCATGCGGAGATCACGCCCGAATGGCTGGCCGCTCAAGTGAACGAGGCGGCTGTCTTTGGCGGAGAATACACGATGACGTATTCGAAGCAGATTGCGGCGGAGGCCAAGGCGCTCTACCGCAAGCAGGCGTTCGCCGTGGCCGACGAGCTGGCCGACGCCCTCGCGGCGGCGCTTCAGCCGCGCCTCACGGCGCTGCGCGGGCAGGTCGCCGAGCTCAGATCGGAAG